>DASSQL010000087.1:0-9851 GCA_035702525.1 Ornithinibacter sp.
GCCGCGCAGCGGATGCTCGCGTCGATGACGCCCGAGCAGCGGGCCGAGCTGGCCGAGCTCTCCCAGCAGGCGTTCGGCTCCCCCGGCCTGATGGACCAGCTCGACCGGCTCGACGACCTGCTGCGCGGCCTGCGCCCCGGCGAGGACTGGGACGGCTCGGAGCAGTTCGGCGGTCAGCAGGGGCTCGGTCTCGGCGACGGCACCGGCGTGCTGCAGGACATCGCCCAGCTCGACGCCCTGTCCGACCAGCTCGCCCAGGCCCACCCCGGTGCGCGGATGGACGACGTCGACCTCGACGCCCTCGCCCGCCAGCTCGGTGACGAGGCGGCCGTCGACGCCCGGGCCCTCGCCGCGCTGGAGAAGGCGCTGCGCGAGAGCGGCTACCTCACCCGCGCCGCCGACGGCACCCTCCGCCTGTCGCCGCAGGCGATGCGCGAGCTCGGCAAGTCGCTGCTCAAGGACGTCGCCGGGCGGCTCTCGAACCGGTCCGGCGCCCGCGACGTGCGGGCAGCCGGCGCGGCGGGCGAGCCGAGCGGCGCCACCCGCCAGTGGGAGTTCGGTGACACCGAGGCGTGGGACGTCACCCGCACCATGACCAACGCGCTCACCCGCACGGCCGACGAGGGCACCGCCGGGCGCGACGGCATCCGGCTCGACATCCGCGACGTCGAGGTGGTCGAGACCGAGGCGCGCACCCGGGCCGCGGTGGCGCTGCTCGTCGACACCTCGTTCTCGATGGCGATGGACGGCCGCTGGGTACCGATGAAGCGCACCGCGCTCGCGCTGCACCAGCTCATCTCGTCCCGGTTCCGCGGCGACCACCTCGAGCTGATCGGCTTCGGTCGGCACGCCGAGGTCATGCAGATCGAGCAGCTCACCGCGCTCGACGCGATGTGGGAGAAGGGCACCAACCTGCACCACGCGCTGCTGCTCGCGAACCGGCACTTCCGCCGCCACCCGCACGAGCAGCCGGTGCTGCTCGTCGTCACCGACGGCGAGCCGACCTCGCACCTCGAGCCCGGCGGCGAGGTGTTCTTCGACTACCCACCGCACCCGCGCACCATCGCCCTCGCGGTGCGCGAGCTGGATGCCGCTGCCCGGCTCGGCGCGCAGACCACCTTCTTCAGGCTCGGCGAGGATGCCGGGCTGGCCCGGTTCGTCGACTCGATGGCCCGCCGCGCGGGCGGCAAGGTCGTCGCACCCGAGCTCGGCGACCTGGGCGCGGCCGTGGTGGGGTCGTACCTCGGGTCACGTTCTCCCGCAACGCCGTTCGGCTCCTATCGCGACATGTTCGGCACCCGCGGCTTCTGGGCTGAATGATCCGGTTCGCCGGCCCGCTCAGGAGTCGGTGATCGAGAAGTCGGTGAAGTACCAGTTGGCCGGTGCTCCGCCGGTGGAGACGATCTCGACCCCGTAGCAGATCTGGTCGATGCCGTCGCTCGCCGAGCGCCGACCCTTGGAGACGAGGTAGTTCAGGATCGCCTTGAGGTCGATCGTGCCCGAGGTGTACTTGGCGCCGCCGGACGGGACGAACGCGATGTAGCCGTTGCCGCTCTCCGCGTAGACGTCCCAGGTGTAGCCACCCAGGCTCACGGCGGAGGCGACCTTGCTTCCGGCCGGCGTCTGCCCGTGGTTCTCCGTCCAGATCATGATCTCGTCGTTGTACCCGTTGACCCACAGGTCGTACGCGACGTTGTAGATGCCGACCTGCGGGGAGATGGCGGAGAACTTCGACGTGAGCGTGGTGAAGCTCGAGATCTTGCGAGCCGTGTCGTAGTCCTTGTGCACGTTCGGGTAGGTCTTAACCGCACCGTCGCCGCTGCTGTTGCTCGCCGTGGCGACGTGGTTCCACGAGTGGTACGAGCAGACCGACGTCGTGCCCTTCGTGCCCGGGTAGCCGCCGACGTTCCAGAGGTTGTTGTGCACGTAGTAGGCGCCGTCGGTGATGCCACCGTTGGTGTTGCTCGTCGTGAAGTAGGGGTTGGTGCACACCGTGCCGGTGGTCGCCGGTGCGATGAAGTAGCCCGCGACGTCGGCCAGCAGGCTCGTCGACCCCGTGGACCCGTTGTAGAGCGCCACCTTGCCGTTCGGGGCCACCGGGACGACCACCAGGTTGGCAACGGTCTGCACCCGCACGTAGTTGAGGTTGGAGGCCTTCGGCCGGCCGGTGCCGTCGGCGTACGCCGTGATGTAGCCGCCCCGGGTGGGTCCGGTCACCGTCACGTTGAGGACGACCGCCGACACCCCGGTCTTCGGTACACCTCCGCGGCCACCGACCTGCAGGTGCACCGTCGCGCCCGGCCCCACCTTGGCCTGGGCGGCGCCGGTACCCGAGCGGGTGTCGAGCACGCGCTTCGGCGCCAGGGAGGTGAGGGCACCGGGCTGTGCCGGCGTGCCGGACAGGACGTAGCCGAAGACGTCGGCGACCAGGTCGAGCGTCCCCGGGGACCCGTTCTCCAGCGCCACCCTGCCGTTCGCGTCGACCTGGGCCACGACGAGGTTCGGGACGGTCTGGCCCGGATCGAAGTTCAGGTTCGACGTGACGGGCACCGCCGAGCCGTCGGCGTGCACCGTGATGTGCCCGGTCGCCGTCGGCGCGACCGCGGTGACGTTCAGGACGACGGCCGACACACCGGATGCCGGCACCGCCCCCACGCCGCCCACCTGCAGGTGGACGGTGCCGCTGGGCTCCAGCCTGGCGAGCGGCGCGCCGACACCCGAGCGGGTGTCGAGGACGCGGGTCGGGGCCACCGACTGGAAGGAACCGGGCTCGGTGGCAGCGCCCGCGAGGTAGTAGCCCTCGACGTCGGCGACGAGGTGGGTGGAACCTTCGGACCCGTTGTACAGGGCGACCTTGCCGTTGCTGCCGACCGGGGTGACGACCAGGTTTGGCACCGTGCGTCCCGCCCGGAAGTTGAGGTTCGACGCGTCCGGAAGTGCCGTGCCGTCGCCGTAGACGGTGACGTGGCCGTAGCGGGTGGGTTCGGTGACCGTCACGTTGAGCAGGACGGCCGCGACCCCCGCCGAGGGGACGCCCCCGCGGCCCCCCACCTGGAGGTGGACCGTGCCGCCGGGGCCGACCTTCGCGGTCGGGGCACCCACCCCGGAGCGGGTGTCGAGGAGGCGACTCGGCCGCAGCGAGGTGAACAGGCCACCGCCGGCGGCGGCTGCCGCGTCGGCGCCCAGGGCGGAAGCAGGGGCGGACGTGGTGGCGCCCGCGGCGGCCGCGGTGGCCGAGCGCGCGATGGCGCCGGCCGGCGCTGCCCCGAGCCCGACCAGGCCGAGGACGAGCACCCCGACGACCGTCAGCAGGCGACCTCGCCGAGGGCTGCGCGCATCGCGGGCGGGCGTTCGCGCCGGGCAGGACTCCATGGCAGGCCACCACTTCTCAGGGAACCGCCGGCCGTCGCCGGCGTAGGTGCCACCGAAGGTACCCAGTTCGCCGGGGCATCTTCAGGGCAACGCGCCCACGTCCCTCAGTGGCCTCTCAGGAGACCCGGCGCGTGGGCGCCCGAGGGCCGCGCCGGCCCACGTCCCGGCATCGGCATCCGCATCGGCATCGGGCATCGGGCATCGGGCATCGGTCAGGATCGGAGAAGCAGGGCCCGCGGTCCACTCCTAGGGTCGGGACGAGCCACGGATCGTGGTCGTGACGTAGGGAAGGGACCGCAACCATGAAGACGATGACGTGCCGACAGCTCGGGGGCGCCTGCGACCTCGCGCTCACCGGCGACACGGGCGACGAGGTCATCAAGGCCCAGGACCAGCACCTCAAGGATGTCGTCGCGACGGGCGACACCGAGCACGAGCAGGCCCTGAAGGAGATGAAGGGCCGCTGGAAGCACCCGATCGCCGGTATGGGTTGGTACAAGCAGGTCAAGCGCGAGTTCGCGGCCCTGCCCGAGGGCTGACCGCACCGACCTGCGTGCCCCGCCACGCAGGAGTTCGGGTCCCACGCGGCAATTGCCGGGTGTGGCCCGAACTAATGCGTGGCGTCCCGGGCCGGGAGTTGGTTGGGTGGGCCGATGGCAGCCAACGGAATGTGGTCCGAGCCCGGAACCGACCCCCGCGAGGGGCTGGCACCCGGCCGCGGTGAGCGAGAGGTGCTCGCGCAGTACCTCGAGCACTACCGGATGACGCTCGAGCTCAAGTGCGAGGGGCTGACCGCTACCCAGCTGGCCACCCGGTCGGTGCCGCCGTCGACCCTGTCGCTGCTCGGTCTGGTGCGGCACCTGGCGCGGGTCGAGCACTCGTGGTGGCGGCGCGTCCTCGAGGGCCACGCCGACCTGCCGCGCCTGTACCGCACCGATGCCGACCCCGACCTCGACTTCAACGGCGCACACCCCGACGACGAGACGGTCGCCGACGCCTGGCGGTCCTGGCACGAGGAGGTCGACCACGCCCGAGCGGTGTACGCGGGTCTCGACCTCGACGCGGTCGTGCAGGTGCACGGCGACGACGTCGAGACGCGCGACATCGTCGTGCACCTCGTCGAGGAGTACGCCCGACACCTCGGGCACGCCGACCTGCTGCGCGAGTGCCTCGACGGGCGCACCGGGCAGTAGCGCCTACTCCTGCAGGGACGCCTCCTCGCGGGCGCACGCGACGACCTCCGCGAGGTCGAGGCCGTACGTGGGGCCACCACCCGCGGCGTACTCCTCGAGGTGGACGGCACCGCGCTCCAGCAGCCGGTCGGCGCCGACTGCGTTGCCCCGGGCCGCATGGGTCAGGCCGACGCAGAGCTGGGCCAGGCCCTGCCAGAGGTCACGCTCGTCGTCGGGCCCGGCCTTCCAGCGCGCCTCGAGCACCTCGTGCGCCGAGAACGGCCGGCCCTCGCGCACCAGGCCACGGGCGACCTCGACCGTCTCCAGCGGCGGCAGCGCCTCCTCGGGAACGGGTTCGACACCGGCCGCCCCGTACGGCAGCGGCCGGCCCAGGGCGTCGCGGGGCCGCTGCTGCCTCGCGCGACCGGTGTCATCGCGGTCCCGGCCGGTCGTCACGACCGGCCCCCGTCGTACCGGCGCCGGCTGGCGAGCGCCTCACGCAGCTCGTGGTCGGCATCCACGATCGCTCTCCGCACTCCGTGGGTCACGTCGTCCCGCTCCAGCAGGGCGGCGGATGCCGCGGCGGTCGTGTCGTCGACCAGCCTGGTGGGGTGGATGGCGGACACGACCCGGGACACCGCGTCGTCACCCATCCGCGACGACAGCGCGACGACCAGGTCACCGACCTGCGCGACGTACGGGCGAACCAGCTCGGGGTCGGGCGCCACCCAGAAGCCGCCGGCGACGGCGAGCGCCGCGTAGTTCGAGAGGTCGGTGTCGTCGCGCAGCATCGACCAGGCCCACTCCTTGGCCGCGGCGGTCGGTCGCACCGCCCGCACGCCGAGCGCCGCGAGCGAACCGGCGAGAGAGCGGTCGGCGGCCGCGGCGATCTCGATCTCGCTCTCCGACAACGCGTCCAGCGAGGCCAGCCGCCGCAGCACGACCCAGCGGAAGTCGTCGTCACCCTCCAGAACGGCAGGGATGCCGTCGCCCGCCGCCCAGCGCAGCAACCGGTCGACCTGACACCCGCTGGCGGCCCACACCCGGGCCGCCACGACCGCCAGGGCATCGCCCGCAGCACCGTCCACCGAGGTGGCCCGCTCGAGCAGCTCGTCGGCGGCCGCGGCCACCCTGGCCAGGGCCGACTCCCGCTCGGTCGGCGGCAGGAACATCGGAACCACCCGGTTGGTCAGCGCCGAAGCGGTACGCGCCAGCACCGCCGAGGACGTCTCGCGCGGCCACGCCTGCGCGAACACGTCGAGCACGGTGCGGGGGTCGACCTCGGCCCGGTGCACCGCGCCGATCACCGCGACCCAGAGCACCGCGCGCGCCTGGGCGTCGGGAACCTCGGCCAGGCCGGTCGGCAGCGCGGCCACCGTCGCCGGGTCGAGGCACACCTCGGCCCAGGTGAGGTCGCCGGCGTTCGGCACGACGAGCGCCCCGTCGGGCACCGGGCCGAGGCCGGGCACCGGGGTGCGCTCCCCCTCGACGACCACGTCGACCCGCAGCAGGTCCCGCCCACCCGCGAAGACGGCGACGTCGAGCGTGTGCGGGCGGTCGGCGGGGCGGGCCGGGGGCGGCATCCGGGTGAGCACGCCGTCCGCCACGGCCAGCCGGTCGGCGCCGGCGGTCTCGAGCCAGGCCCGGCTCCACGCGGCCAGGGACCGGCCCGACGCCGCCTCCATCGCGGCGAGGAACTCGGCGAGGTCGCCGTTGCCGTACGCGTGCGAACGGAGGTGCTCGACGACCCCGGCCACGAACGCCTCGTCGCCGATGTACGCGATGAGCTGCCGGATCACCGACGCCCCCTTGGCGTACGAGATGCCGTCGAAGTTGCCGAGCGCCGACAGCGCGTCGGGAGCGGGCGACCCCGCCACCGGGTGGGTGCTGGGGGCCCGCTCCGCGGCGTACCCCCACAGCTTGCGGATGACGGCGAACTCGACCCACGCGTCGGTGAACTCGGTGACCTCGACGACCGCCCGGTAGGCCATGTACTCGGCGAACGACTCGTTGAGCCACAGGTCGTCCCACCAGGTCATCGTCACGAGGTCGCCGAACCACATGTGGGCCATCTCGTGGGCGATGGTGCTGCTGCGGGAGAGCACCTGGTCGGGCGTCGCGACACCGCGGAAGATCATCGTGTCGCGGAAGGTGACGCAGCCCGGGTTCTCCATCGCCCCGGCGTTGAACTCCGGCACGAACACCTGGTGGTACTCCCCGAACGGGTACCTGATGCCGAACAGCCGGTGGTAGTGGTCGAAGCAGGCCCGGGTGGTGTCGAGCAGGTGCTCGGCCTGCTCGCGCAGGTACGGCTCGAGCGACCTGCGTGCGTGCACGCCGAGCGGGATGCCGTCGTGCTCGGCGCGCACCGACACGTAGGGCCCGGCGCACACCGTGACGAAGTAGGTCGCGAGCGGGAGCGTCGTCGCCAGCTCGGTGCGCCCGGGGGCGACGGCCGTGGCCGCGCCGTTGCCGAGCACGGTCCACTCCACGGGCGCGCTGACCGTGACGGTGTAGGGCGCCTTGAGGTCGGGCTGGTCGAAGCAGGCGAACACCGTCGGGGCGGCGTCGAGGAACAGGTGGCCGTAGACGTAGTGCTCGCCGTCGGCGGGGTCGACGCTGCGGTGCAGCCCTTGCCCGTCGTGGCTGTAGGCCATCGTCGCCTCGACCTCGAGCACGTTGTCGGTGGCGAGGTCGGTGAGCTCGAGGCGGCCGTCGACCAGGGCTGCCGGGTCGAGCGCCCGCCCGTTCAACGTCACCGCGTGCAGGGCGCGCGGACGCAGGTCGACGAAGGTCGCCTCCCCGGGTTCGCGACAGGTGAACCGGATCGTGGTGTGCGAGCCGAACAGCTCCGCCCCTCGGTCGAGGTCGAGGTCGACCGCCATCGCGTCGACGGCGAGGAGGGCGGCACGGGTGGTCGCCTCGGTGCGGGTGAGTGACGGCATCCCCCCACCCAACCAGAGACGCTGTGGTGGTGGACGCCCAGCACCTGCCACCAGTCACCCCCGACGGGTGGGGAGCGCCACGGCCGTGGGCCACCAGACTGGCCGGCAGCGACGCGCCCGGGCCGTCGACCTGACGAGGGAGACCGACCATGAGCGGACTGTCGATGATCGTCATCGGCCTGGTGCTGGGGCTGGCCGGTGGCTGGTCGATCCGCACCGTCCTGACCCTCCTGGGCTTCGGCGCCGGCTGGCTGCTGGCGAACGTCTTCAACGCGAACCTGCTGGTCACCCTCGTCATCGCCCTGGTCAGCGCCCTCTTCGCCTGGTTGATGGTGCGACTCGCGGCCACGATCGTGTTCTTCGTCATCGGCGCGCTCGTGGGGGCGCTCGTGGGGGCCCGGGTGTTCCGCCTGCTCGAGGGTGGCGACGGCAACCTGCTGCTCGCCGTCGTCTTCATCCCCGCCGTCGCGATCGCGGGCGGATGGATCGCCGAGAAGTCCCGCGACAAGTTCGTCGCCTGGGGCACCTCGATCGGCGGTGCGGCACTGGTGCTCGCCGGTCTGGGCGTCCTGGTCAGCGGGCTGTCATGGCTGCGCGACCCGAGCGAGGCATGGCAGTCCCTGGTCGGGGTCGCCGCGTGGGTCGCCCTCTCGATCGCCTTCCGGTTCAGCCAGAAGGCCGTCGGGAGCAACGACCAGGGCTGAGCAGCAGCGCCCCGCGGTTCGAGGTGATTCCCGGGCCTGCGAGACCAGCACATCACCTCGACTCCGTCGCGGGCCTGTCGGGTCGAGGTGGTTCCCGGGCCTGCGAGACCAGCTCATCACCTCCACTCCGTCGTGGGCCTGTCGACGCCTGGAGCTCACCGCTGACCGGCTCCCTCTCGCGACCCGCCCGAAACGGGGTCGTGGCCTGATGGGTCACAACTGGGTCACGGTGCTTGCGAATATTAAGTTAGTAAAGTTTACTAACCCCCATGACCAGCGCAATGCCGCGCCGCGTGCGGCCCTCGGCAGCAGTCCTCCCCACGGATGGCCGCCGCCAGAACCTCTCGCTCGTGCTGCAGACCCTGCGCCGCCTCGGGCCCACCAGCCGGGCCCAGCTGGCCCGCGAGGTCGGGGTCACCAAGGTGACCATGTCGCACCTGGTCTCCGAGCTCATCGACGAGGGCCGCGTGCTCGACGTCGGGACCGCCGAGCAGGGGGGTCCCGGCAAGCGGGCGACCCTGGTCGACCTCGACCGCGGCCGCCTGCTCACCCTGGCCGTCGACCTGTCGGTTCCGGCGCGGCTGCGTGCCGCGGTGCTCGACATCACCGGCGAGGTCGTGGTGCGCGAGGAGCGAGCCGCCGCGGTCGACGCCGCCCAGGGGCGTGGCGTCGACCCCGCGGTCGTCGTCGAGCTGGTGCTCGCCACCATCGCCCGCTCGCCCTACCCCGTGCTCGGCATCGGCATCGGCACCCCGGGCCTGGTCGACCGCAACGGCACCGTCCGCACCGCCCCCAACCTCGGCTGGACCGACGTGCCCCTCCAGGCCCTGGTCGCCGAGGCCACCGGCCTGCCGGTGCTGGTCAGCAACGACTCGGATGCCGCGACCCAGGCCGAGCTGAGCGCCTCACCCGGCAGCGAGGACATGGTGCTCGTGCACGTCGGGCGCGGTGTCGGCTGCGGCATCGTCACCGGGGGCCGCCGAGTCTCCGGCGCCCACCACGCCGCGGGCGAGATCGGCCACGTCACGGTCGGCACCGACGGCGGCGAGGACTGCCCGTGCGGCAAGCGCGGCTGCCTCGAGACCTGGCTGTCGATCCCCCGGCTGCGCGCCGCGCTCGACTCCCCCGACGGCCACGAGGTCGTCGAGGCCGGCGGGGAGCGCCTCGGCGTGGCCCTCGCCCCGATCGTCGCCGCCCTCGACCTGTCCGAGGTCGTGCTCGCCGGGCCGGAGGAGCTGCTCGCCCCGGTGCTGCCCGTCCTCGAGCGCACCCTCGCCCAGCGGCTGCTCGCCGACCCCGACGCCCCCCTGTCCGTCCGGCTCGCCGCGTCCCCCGAGGACATCGTCCTGCGCGGCGCGGCGGCGGTGGTCCTCTGGGACCGCCTCGGGGTCGTCTAGACCCCGCCCCGAAACCGCACCACCCCCGGCTCCACCAGCACCACCCACCACCCGCACCACCGCAGGAACCAGCACAGCACCACCCACCACCACCCGCACCTCGGTGCACACCCCGGGGCCGACCGGCCCCACCGCCCGAAAGGAAGACCGAATGATTCGGCGCCTGCCCATCGTCGCGCTGACCAGCGCGGCGCTCGTCCTGACCGCGTGTGCGAGCGGTGGTGACTCGTCGGACACCCCGGCCGCCACCAGCTCGACCTC
>DASSQL010000088.1:0-3193 GCA_035702525.1 Ornithinibacter sp.
ACTCGGGTCAGGTGAGGGGGTCGGACTCGCCCAGCTCCAGGACGAGGGTGCGCTCGTCCGGTGCGAGGCCGGCCTGCGCCCGGGCGCGCAGCGACGCCACCGTGTCGATGCCGGCGCGCACGAAGCGCCCCGACCACGCGTCGAGCTCGCCCGAGACCAGGGCCAGCACCAGGTCGGTGACCTCCGCCGGGTCGGTCCACTCGGTGCGGCCGGCGTGCGCGTCCATCGCCGCGGTCATGTCGGTGCGCACCACCCCCGGCATCAGGTCGAACGCCCGGATGCCGCGTGCCCACCCCGCGAGGTGGGTCGAGCCCGTGACCCTCGCCAGGGCGGTCTTGCTCACGTTGTAGGCGCTCGCGTCGGCGCCCGGCCGGCGGGCCGCCCCGCTGTTGAGGTTGACGATGCGGCCGCCACCCGCGGCGAGCATGTGCGGCGCGACCAGCCAGGTCATCAGGTAGGCCCCGAGCACGTTGACCTCCTGGGTGTGCCACCACTGGTCGGGGTCGGAGGCGAACAGGTCGACCTCGGTGTCGATGACCCCGGCGCTGTTGACGAGCACGTCGATCCGGCCGTGCCGCTCGACGACCTCCTCGACCCACGCGGTCAGGGCCGCCCGGTCGGTGACCGGCGCGACCGCACTCGACCCGCGCTCGACGGCGTACCCGGCGTCCTCGAGGGCGTCGGCGACGGACCGCCCGATGCCGCGGGAGGCCCCGGTGACGACGGCGACGGGGTGACCGCCGCGGCCGTCCTCGGACGCCGGCTCGGGCGCGACCTCGCCCTCGTCGTCGACCGGCACCTCGGTGGGCACGCTCATGCGCGCTGTACCGCCCCGACCGCTTCGGCCGCCGCCCGCAGCGCGGTGTCGCGCAGGGCGCTCACCTCGTCGGTGGTCAGCGTGCGGTCGGGCGCGCGGAAGGTGAGGCGGTACGCCAGCGACTTGTTGCCCTCGCCCACCTGGTCGCCGCGGTAGACGTCGAACAGGGTGAGCGCCTCGAGGTGCTCACCGGCACCGTCGCGCAGAGCGCGCTGCACGGCATCCGCCGGCACCTGCTCGTCGACGACGACGGCGACGTCGCTCTGCGCCATCGGGAAGGTGTGCAGGGTGCGGGCCTGCACGGTCGCCTCGGAGGCCGTGGTGAGCACGTCGAGGTCGAGCTCGCCGCCCACCGTGCGGGCCGGCAGGCCGAGCGCCGCGACGACCTTGGGGTGCAGCTCGCCGACGTGGCCGACGAGGGTGCCGTCGGCCAGCGCCACGCGGGCGCAGCGCCCGGGGTGGAAGGGGGCCACGGCATCCGCCGACACCTCGAGCGCCAGACCGAGGGCCTCGCCGACGGTGCGCGCGACCTCGACGACGTCGGCGACCTCGGCGGGGCGGCCGGCGCCCCACCAGCCGGCCCGCACCCGGTCGCCCGCCAGCAGCAGGCCCAGGTGGCGCGGCTGCGGCGGCACGGCGGCGCGGATCGCGGCCAGCGTCTCGTCGGACGGCCGGATGCCGACGTCCTCGGTCGGTGCCGAGCCCTGCGGTCCGTCGAGGGCGACGACCAGGCCGAGCTCGAAGATCCCGACGTCGCGGGTGCCGCGGGCGACGTTGCGGCGCAGCGCGTCGACCATGGTGGCGATCAGCCGGGTGCGCATCAGCGGCGCCTCGTCGGACAGCGGGTTGGCCAGCCGCACGGTGCGCGCCACCTCGGCGTCGACGTCGAGGCCGAGCGCGGCGTAGCGGTCGGCGCCCACGAACGGCGCGCTCCACACCTCGGACAATCCCTGCCCGGCCAGCACGTCGGCGACGAGCCGCCGGACCCGCTGGGCGTGGGTGAGGCCGGCGCCTCCCGGCGGGGTCGGGATGATCGAGGGGATGCGGTCGTACCCGTCGATGCGCGCGACCTCCTCGACGAGGTCCTCGGCCGTGGTGAGGTCGGGGCGCCAGGTCGGCGGGGTCACCGTGAGCAGCTTGCCGTCGCGGGTGACCGTGCAGCCGATCGCCTGCAGGGTCGAGACGACCTCGCTCTCGAGGTAGACGATGCCGACGATCTTCGACGGGAAGTCGATGTGCATGGTCACCGGGGCCGGCTCGGCCGGGGTGCCGACGTCGGTGACGTCGGGGTCGGCCACTCCCCCGCCGTGCTCGACGAGCAGGTCGACGGCGAGCTGGGCCGCGGCGGCCGCGAGGGCCGGGTCGACCCCGCGCTCGAAGCGGCGCGAGGCCTCGCTGGGCAGCTTGTGCCGGCGGGCCGAGCGGGCGATGGTGACCGGCTCGAAGTGGGCGGCCTCGATGAGCACGTCGCGGGTCGTTGCACCGACCTCGGTCTCGGCGCCGCCCATCACGCCGGCGATGGCGACGGCCCGCTCACCACCGTGGTCGGTGATGAGCAGGTCGCCCGGGTCGAGGGCGCGGTCGACGTCGTCGAGGGTGGTCAGCCGCTCGCCGGGGCGCGCGCGGCGCACGACGAGCGGGGCCTCGAGGGTGGCGAGGTCGAACGCGTGCAGGGGCTGGCCCAGCCCGAGCATGACGTAGTTGGTCACGTCGACCGGCAGCGAGATCGGGCGCATCCCGGCCTCGGTGAGGCGCACCGCCATCCAGCGCGGGGTCGGTGCCGTGACGTCGATGCCGCGCACGACGCGCGCCACGTACCGGTCGCAGCCGGCTCGGTCGCGGATCGGCGCGTCGTCGCGCAGCTCGACCGGGAAGCCGCCGTCGGTGGCCGCCGGGGCCGCCTCGGCGAGCGCCAGGACCGGGTCGGTGAACTCGGCGCGGGTGGCGTGCGAGTACTCGCGGGCGATGCCGCGCACCGAGAAGCAGTAGCCGCGGTCGGGCGTGACGTTGACCTCGACGGTCTCGCGGTCGAGCCCGAGCAGCGGGATGGCGTCGGTGCCGGGCACGAGGCGCGCGAGGGTGTCGGCGTCATCCGCGAACTTCCGCGTCAGCACGAGGATGCCGTCGTGGTCGTCGCCGATGCCGAGCTCGCGCTCGGAGCAGATCATGCCGGCCGAGACGTGGCCGTAGGTCTTGCGGGCGCTGACCGTGAGCGGACCCTGCGGCGTGGTGAGCACGCCGCCGGGCAGGATGACGACGACGAGGTCGCCGGCGTCGAAGTTGTGGGCACCGCAGACGACGCCCTGGGGCTCACCGGTGCCGTTGGCGTCGCCGACGTCGACCGTGCACCAGTTGATCGTCTTGCCGTTCTTCTGC
>DASSQL010000089.1:0-3361 GCA_035702525.1 Ornithinibacter sp.
GACATCTCCAGCGTGCTGGTGATCGGCTCCGGGCCGATCATCATCGGCCAGGCGTGCGAGTTCGACTACTCGGGCACGCAGGCCTGCCGGGTGCTCCGGGCCGAGGGCCTGCGGGTGGTGCTGGTCAACAGCAACCCGGCGACGATCATGACCGACCCGGAGTTCGCCGACGCGACGTACGTCGAGCCGATCACGCCGGAGTTCGTGGAGAAGGTGATCGAGAAGGAGCGGCCGGACGCGCTGCTCGCCACGCTCGGCGGGCAGACCGCGCTGAACGCGGCGATGGCGCTGGACAAGGCCGGCGTGCTCGAGAAGTACGGCGTCGAGCTGATCGGCGCGAGCATCGAGGCCATCGACCGCGGGGAGAACCGCGAGTCGTTCAAGAAGATCGTCGAGGAGCTCGGCGGCGAGGTGGCCCGCAGCGTCGTGTGCCACTCGATGGACGACTGCCTCGCGGCGGTCGACGAGCTCGGCTACCCGATGGTGGTGCGGCCGTCCTTCACGATGGGCGGCACCGGCTCGGGGATGGCCTACGACGAGAACGACCTGCGGCAGATCGCCGGCGCCGGCCTGGCCGCCAGCCCGACCACCGAGGTGCTCCTGGAGGAGTCGATCCTCGGCTGGAAGGAGTACGAGCTGGAGGTGATGCGCGACAAGGCCGACAACGTCGTGATCGTCTGCAGCATCGAGAACCTCGACCCCATGGGTGTGCACACCGGGGACTCGATCACCGTCGCGCCCGCGATGACGCTCACCGACCGCGAGTACCAGAAGATGCGCGACCTCTCGATCGGCATCATCCGCTCGGTCGGCGTCGACACCGGCGGCTGCAACATCCAGTTCGCCGTCGACCCGCGCGACGGCCGGCTCATCGTGATCGAGATGAACCCGCGGGTGTCCCGCTCCAGCGCGCTGGCGTCGAAGGCGACCGGCTTCCCGATCGCGAAGATCGCCGCCAAGGTGGCGATCGGCTACACGCTCGACGAGATCCCCAACGACATCACCCGCGAGACGCCGGCGTCCTTCGAGCCGTCCCTCGACTACGTGGTGGTCAAGGTGCCGCGGTTCGCGTTCGAGAAGTTCCCGTCCGCCGACCCGACGCTGACCACGCACATGAAGTCGGTCGGCGAGGCGATGGCCATCGGCCGGAGCTTCACCGAGGCGCTGCAGAAGGCGCTGCGCTCGCTGGAGAGCAAGGACGCCGTCTTCGACTGGCGCAAGGAGTACGTCGACCTCGACAAGGCCGCGCTGCTGGAGCAGATCCGCACGCCCCACGACGGCCGGCTGCGCAAGGTCATGGACGCGCTGCGCGCCGGCGCGACCCCCGAGGAGGTCTTCGAGGCCACGGCCATCGACCCGTGGTTCGTCGACCAGCTGCTGCTCATCAACGAGGTCGCCGTCGAGGTCCTGGAGGCCGACGAGCTGACCCCGGGGCTGCTGCGGCGCGCCAAGCGGCACGGCTTCTCCGACGAGCAGGTCGGCCGGCTGCGCGGGATGCCCGCGGCCGTCGTCCGCGGGGTGCGGCACGCCCTCGGCATCCGGCCGGTCTACAAGACCGTCGACACCTGCGCGGCCGAGTTCGCGGCCCGCACGCCGTACCACTACTCGTCCTACGACGAGGAGACCGAGGTGCAGCCGCGGGAGCGGCCGGCGGTGATCATCCTCGGGTCGGGCCCGAACCGCATCGGGCAGGGCATCGAGTTCGACTACTCGTGCGTGCACGCCAGCCTCGCGCTCTCGGCCTCCAAGGGCGGCGCGGGCTACGAGACCGTGATGGTCAACTGCAACCCGGAGACGGTGTCCACCGACTACGACACCAGCGACCGGCTGTACTTCGAGCCGCTCACGCTGGAGGACGTGCTCGAGGTGGTGCACGCCGAGCAGCAGGCCGGCCCGGTGGCGGGCGTGATCTGCCAGCTCGGCGGGCAGACCCCGCTCGGTCTCGCGCAGGGGCTCGAGGACGCCGGGGTGCCGATCGTGGGCACCTCGCCGGCCGCCATCCACCTCGCCGAGGAGCGCGGCGCGTTCGGGCGGGTGCTGGCCCGGGCCGGGCTGCCGGCCCCCAAGCACGGCATGGCCACCTCGTTCGAGGAGGCCCGGGCCATCGCCGAGGAGATCGCCTACCCGGTGCTGGTGCGCCCGTCGTACGTCCTGGGCGGGCGCGGCATGGAGATCGTGTACGACGACACGTCGCTCGAGGCCTACATCGAGCGGGCCACCGAGATCAGCCCCGAGCACCCGGTGCTCGTCGACCGGTTCATCGACGACGCGGTCGAGATCGACGTGGACGCGATCTACGACGGCACCGACCTGTTCCTCGGCGGGGTGATGGAGCACATCGAGGAGGCCGGCATCCACTCCGGCGACTCCTCGTGCGCGCTGCCGCCGATCACGCTCGGCGCCCAGGAGGTCGAGCGGATCCGCGAGGCCACGGTGGCGATCGCCGAGGGCGTCGGGGTGCGCGGCCTGCTCAACGTGCAGTACGCCCTCGGCTCCGACGTGCTCTACGTCCTGGAGGCCAACCCGCGGGCCAGCCGCACCGTCCCGTTCGTGTCCAAGGCCACGAACACCCCGCTGGCCAGCGCGGCCGCGCGGGTGATGCTCGGCGAGTCGATCGCGGACCTCCGCCGGGCCGGGGTGCTGCCGGCCGAGGGCGACGGGGGCGACCTGCCGTCCGACGCGCCGATCGCGGTCAAGGAGGCGGTGATGCCGTTCAACCGGTTCCGCACGCCCGACGGCCGCAACGTGGACACCGTGCTCGGCCCGGAGATGAAGTCGACCGGCGAGGTGATGGGCTTCGACGCCAACTTCGGCACGGCGTTCGCGAAGGCGCAGACCGCCGCGTTCGGCTCGCTGCCGACGAGCGGCAAGGTGTTCGTGTCCATGGCCAACCGGGACAAGCGCTCGATGATCTTCCCGATCAAGGTGCTCGCCGACCGCGGCTTCGAGATCCTCGCCACCCAGGGGACCGCGGAGGTGCTGCGCCGCAACGGCGTCGAGGTGACCGTCGTCCGCAAGCACTTCGAGGGTCCCGGGCCGAACGGCGAGCCGACCACCGTGCAGCTGATCCAGGCCGGCGAGATCGACCTGGTGGTCAACACCCCGCACGGCTCGTCGGGCGGCGGCTCGGCCCGCGTCGACGGCTACGAGATCCGCACGGCCGCGGTGATGGCGAACATCCCGTGCATCACGACCGTGCAGGGGCTCGGCGCCGCCGTGCAGGGCATCGAGGCCCTGCGGGCGGGCGACATCGGGGTCCGCTCCCTGCAGGACTGGGCCGCGGCACGGTGACCGCCTACCGCCTGCTGTTCGACCGGGTGCTGACCCGTGTCGACGCCGAGACCGCGCACCGGCTGGGCTT
>DASSQL010000090.1:0-8200 GCA_035702525.1 Ornithinibacter sp.
GTCCATGATGTCGAGCACCCGCTTGCCGGCTCCCGAGGTCGCGGTGACGATGACGTCCATGTCGGCCAGGTGCTCGCCGGGCGTCGCGGCGGCGTGCACCACGGCGCGGGGGTGCTCGCGCTCGATGTCCTGCTTGAGGGCGAGCAGCTTGGCCGTCTCGGGCGAGACCAGCCACAGCTCGTCGCTGGCCAGGGCCAGCAGCCGGGCGCAGACCGAGCCGATCGCCCCCGTGGCGCCGACCACCATGGTGCGCCCGCGGATGATCCCGCCCTCACTGCGCTCGAGCAGGCCGAGCCGGTCGACCGCCTCGTGGGCGGCCCACAGCGCCCCGGAGGCGCTGTAGCTGTTGCCCGTGGTGATCGGGAGCGAGCTCTTGCGCGCGACCGTCACCCCGGCATCCCCGACGACCTTGGTGAACGCTCCGAGCCCCATGATCTGGGCGCCGAGCCCCCGCGCGACCTCGGCGGCCGCGAGCAGCTTGTCGTAGGTGAACTCCGGGTCGTGGGCGAGGATCTCCTTCGGGGTGCCGCCCACCGTGATCAGCCAGCCCTCCACCTCGGCGCCGGTCGGTGAGGTGATGCCGGTGACGTGGCTGTAGACCGTCGGCGGCGCGTAGGCCATCGCCTTCTCCATCGCGTCGGTGACGACGGACGGCGAGACCCGCATGACGGTGCCGAGCGGCTCGACCTTGGTGAAGAACTTGCGCGAGAGCGGGTGGATGACGAACGCGAACCGGCTCTTGCGCCGCGGCCCGTTCGGCTGGAGCAGCCTGGGCTCGAGGCCTGCGGTGAGGATGATCTCGAGCAGGTCGTCGTCGCGCAGCCGCTCGGGGGCACCCCCCGGGGCCCGCACGGTGGCCCGCATCATCGCCTCGAGGGTGGCGACGTCGATGGTGACGTCGTAGGGCTGGGGGGTGGTGTCGACGACGAGGTCGACGTCGCGGGCCGCGAGGTCGGCGAGCTGCTCGTCGGTGACGGCCGAGGTGATGACCGCCTTGCCGTGCAGGTCGGCGAAGCCGGAGGTCACGAGCTCGTGGTACGACGCCACGACGACGTCGCTGTCCTCGGGGCGGTGGGCCAGCCAGCCGCGGTTCGCGAGCTCGGCGGGCAGCAGGGTGTCCTCGCGCACGGCCGCGGTCGCCTGGCGCAGCGGCCAGGTGGCGGCGCGGGCCACCGCGCCGACCAGCGGCCCGGGCGACAGCCGCCCGGCGAACCCGCTCGAGGTGGTGGTGTGCTGCAGGTGGATGTTGTCGGTGAACTCGCGCAGCACGCCCACGGTGCGGGCGTGGTCGGCGCCGAGCACGATGGTGCGGGCGTTGGAGAAGTAGCCGGGGCGCTCGTTCTGCACCCAGCGCACCGCCCACTCCTGCAGCACCTCGTGCAGGCGCCGCCCGTCGGTGACGGTGCCGTCGGTGACGGCGCCCATCAGCTGCCGGATGGCCACGGTGGGGTCGATGTCGATCGCCCCGGTGGCCGCCGCCTCGGTCGCCCCGTTGACGGCGACGGCATCGGCGAGGGGGGCCCAGCGGCGCACCAGGGTCTCGGCGGTGCGCAGGTCGCCGTCGGTGCCGATGCGCAGCAGGCGCACCGGTCGACCGAGGAACTCGACGGTGACGTCGTGGTCGCGCTCGACGGACCCCAGGCTGATCTCGACGACCAGCAGGGGCGGCTCGACGCGGGTCTTCCTCTTGGCGGACAACGGCATTCCTTCCAGGGTGGTGCAGCTCAGGTCATCGCGTTGGCGTCGTACTCGGGGTGCGCCTTCATGAAGTCGAGCAGGCGGCCGGCGTAGGTCGAGAAGCGCGGGCAGGCCAGGCCGGATGCCGTGAGGTCGCGGGTCGTGTTCTCCGTCGCGTACGTCGTGGGTGAGGCGAAGTAGTCCAGGGCCTCCGCGGGCAGGCCGAGCAGGCGCTCCATACCGGGCACGTGCTCGACGAGGGCGTGCACCGGGCGCAGTGGGAGCGGCATCCAGACCACGCGGCTGCCGCGGTGCCGGGCGAAGGTCGTGACGACCTCGCGGACGGTCGGCGGGTCGGGATCGACCAGGGCGTAGGTGCGGCCGGCCGACTCGTCGAGCACCGACAGCTCGTCCATCGCACCGACCACGAAGTCGCGCGGCACGAGGCACACCCGCACGCTGTCGGCGTCGCCCACGGCGGGCACGACCGCGACCGACGGCTGGCGGGCGAGGAAGGTGGCCAGGAAGTAGGGACCGTCGTACTTCTGGGTGGCGCCGGTCTGCGAGTCGCCCACGACGATGCCCGGGCGGTAGATGGTGGCGGGGATGCCGTCGGCCATCGCCTTGCGCACGAGCAGCTCGGCCTCGTACTTGGTCTCCTCGTAGTGGTTGCGGAACTCCTGGCCCACCTCGAGGGCGTCCTCGGTGAACTCGCCCTCGTATCGACCGCTGACGTAGCAGGTGCTGACGTAGTGCAACCGCCGCAGGTGGGGCTGCTCGCGGCAGAAGGCGAGCACGTGGGTCGTGCCGCCGACGTTGACCCGGCGGGCGACCTGCGGCGCGACGGCGAGGTCGTAGACGGCCGCGAGGTGCCACACCTCCCGCACGTCGTCGAGGCGGTCGCGCTCGACCGGGCCGAGCCCGAGCCCGGCGACGGTGATGTCGCCCTCGACGAGCGTGATGCGGCCCGTCGTGTGCGGGTCGGTGACCTCGAGCTCCTTGACCCGGGAGCGGGCGAGCACCGCGTGCTGCGGCTGCACCAGGCAGACCGCGTCGGTGCCCGGCCGGCGGGCGAGCAGCCGGGGGAGCAGGGCGGAACCGAGGAAGCCGGGGAACCCGGTCATGAGCAGCTGGGCCACGCGAATGTCCTTTGCGCAGGGTCTCGCGGTCTGGCACCGGTGGGAGTCCCGGCGCCGTCACCGGATGGACCTGCTACGCACTGTAGTTGTCGGCGACGACGGCTCCTGACCGTCGTTGCCCAGAACACGTCTCTCGCGACGTGATCCTCGTCGCACCCGGTGGCGCAGCCTGCGTTCGGGCCCTCGGGCTGCCCTCGGTCGGGCCTCGCTCACGCCTCGTGACGGCCTAGCAGGATCACCGTCGCGACACCGGACGCGCGCTCACCGATGACGACCCGGGCGGCGGCCCGCTGGGTGGGGTCGAGGACGACGAGGTCCATGGCGTCGGCCCACACCCGCGACCGCCAGGACTGCGCGAGTGCACCGAACGCCCACTCGTCGAGCGGCCCCATGAGCCAGTCCAGCGCCTCCGCGGCGGGCGACCACCGGCCCACGACGTCGCGCTGCACCTCGTCCGTCGTGTCGTCGATGATGGTGTTGACCATCTCGTGGTCCTCCCGGCGTCGCTGGCGGGTCGCGTCGTCGAGGGTGGGCCAGTCGTCGAGCACGTCGACGAGGGCCAGCGCGAGGTCGTGGTTGATGTGCGCGTTGATGCCGAGCATGAGGGCCTGCAGCGGGTGGCAGTCGGGGTCGGCGCACGCCTCGAGGGCCTCGTGCCAGATCGCCGGGCAGACCGGTTCCTCGATCAGGCCGCCGTAGGAGTCGACGGCGTCGAAGTAGTACGTGGCGAAGCGGTCGAGCAGCCGGCCGACCCAGACGCCGTCGTGGAAGCGACCGGCTCGGATGTTCTCCTCCATCCGGCGGGTCATCACCAGGTAGCACTCGGCGAAGACCGCGCGACGGTCACTCGCGTCGCCCCACTCCTGGGCCAGGGCCGCGAGTCGTTCCTCCGCCGTGCCGGCGCCGTCCATCTCACCGGTCAGCGTAGGGCCGCGTCGCCCCCCGCGTCGCCCAGGGCGTGGGCCAGCACCCGCACGGCCGCGTCGGCCTGGGTCTCGGGCAGCCCGGCGTAGCAGAGCACCAGCCCTCGCACGGTCGCCTCGACGGCGTACGCGGACAGCGGGCTGGCGGCCAGGCCGTGCTCGGCCAGGCGCGAGACGACGTCGAGGTCGTCGACGTCGTCGGGCAGGCGCAGCACGACGTGCAGCCCCGCGTCGACCCCCTCGAGTGCGGCTCCGGGCAGGTGCCGGGCCACGGCGGCGACGAGCGCGGCCCGGCGTGCGGCGTACGTGCGGGTGACCCGGGCGTGGTGGGTGGCCAGCGCGCCCGACGCCACGAACTCGGCCAGGGCGAGCCCGGTGGCCTCGTTCACGACCAGCCCGCGCGACTCCAGCTCGACCCGCAGCCGGTCGCGCAGCCGCCGTGGCGGCGCCATCCACGCGACGCGCAGCGACGGTGCCACCAGCTTCGATGCCGTGCCGATGTAGACCACGTGCTCGTCGGCACCCGGCAGCGAGCGCAGCGCCGGCAGCGGAGAGACGTCGTAGCGGAACTCACCGTCGTAGTCGTCCTCGAGCACGAGACCACCTGTGCGGGAGGCCCATTCGAGCAGCTGCACCCGCCGCGTGACCGGCATCCGGGCACCGAGCGGGTACTGGTGCGAGGGCGTGACGTAGGCGGCGGAGGTGCCCTCGGGGAGCAGGGCGGGGTCGAGGCCGTCGCCGTCGACGGGCACCGCCGCGACGCGGACGCCCTCGGCCGCGAACGCCGTCCAGGCCTCGACGTAGCCGGGGTCCTCGAGCGCCACGGTCGTGCCCACCAACCCCAACGCGGCCGGGAGCGCGCGCAACGAGGCGCCGACCCCCGGCACGAGCAGGAGGTCGTCGGGCGCGACGGCCACGCCACGGCTGCGGCGCAGGTGCTCGGCGAGCACGCGGCGGAGGCGGTCGTGGGCGGGCCCGGCCCCGGCGTCGTTGCCGGGCACGGCCGACCCCGCGGTGCGCCAGGCGCGGCGCCACGCCGCGGGGTCGACCAGCGAGGTGTCGGGCCGGCCGGGTCGCAGGTCCCAGCGGGGCGGCTCGCCTGGCCGCTGCTCGGGCCCGGTGCCGGCGTCCCGCGGGGTGTGCACGTGGGTGAGGGCCCCCGCCGCGGCCGCGCGGTCGGCGCCGGGCGCCACGACGGCCCCGGACCCGGCCCGGCTCACGACGAACCCGGCGGCGGCCAGCTCGTCGTACGCCGCGACGACCGGGCCACGGGACAGGCCCAGCACCCCCGCCAGCGCCCGGGTCGAGGGGAGGGCGTCGCCCGGGCGCAGCCGGCCGGCCCGCAGCTCGGCCACGACGGCGTCGGCCAGCCGGTGGCGCAGCGGGGCCGGCCCGGGGGCGACGTCGAGCACGAGGTCGACGGGGCGGGGGGCGCGCGGCATCCCGCGACCATACTGGTCCTGCGAAACCGGTGGCTACTGGATCTCGGCGAGGGCCAGTTCGTTCGGTTCACTGGTGCCCGGGCGGTGTCCGGCGTGGCCGGACGGCGCCCGCGGCACGACCGATGACGCCCCTGTCGGGGGCCCGAGAGAGGATGACGCGGTGAGCGGGCTCGAGATGCGACCAGGGTGCGAGTGCTGCGACGTCGACCTGCCCGCCGACGACGTGGGCGCGGTCGTCTGCTCGTTCGAGTGCACCTTCTGCGCGGGGTGCGCCGAGCACCTCGAGCGCACCTGCCCGAACTGCGGCGGTGCGCTGATGCCGCGCCCCACCCGGGTGGGCGACGCGCTCGCCCGCCACCCGGCATCCACGACCCGGGTCGTCTCGGATGCCGTCTGCCCGGGGCCCGGCTACGCCGGCCGGGTGCACCGCGACTCGCCGGTCGAGCGGCTGGGCCGGCACGCCGAGCGCGGGCGGTCCGAGCGCGAGGCGCTCGACTCCCTGCTCGACGAGGTGCTCGCCGGCACGCTCTCCACCGTCGTCGACGGCCGCCCGTGGGTGGTGCCGATGCTCTTCGCGCGCGACGGCGACCGGGTGCTGCTGCACGGCTCGACCGGGGCCGGCGCGCTGCGCCAGGTGGCCGCGGGGGCTCCGGCGGTGCTCAGCGTCACCGTGGTCGACGGGCTGGTCGTGGCGCACACGACCTTCGAGTCGTCGGCCAACTACCGCTCGGCCGTCATCCACGGTGAGCTGACGCCGCTCGGTGACGCCGAGCGCACCACCGCGCTCGAGCTGATCTCGCAGCGGCTCATCCCGGGGCGGCCCGCCGAGGTGCGGGCGATGACTCGCCGCGAGGAGGTCGCGACGCTGGCGATGGAGCTGCCGATCACGCCCGGGCGCTGGCTGCTCAAGGAGCGCTCCGGTGGCCCCTCGGTGCCCGACGAGGAGACCGACGCGTGGTCGGGGGTCGTGCCGTTCCGGGTCGTGGCCGGCGCGCCCGAGCCGTCGACGTGGTCGGCGCAGGCGGGCACACCGGTACCAGCGTCGGTGACCGCTCTGGTCGAGCGGTGGACGCCGTGAGCGACACCGGGTCCTCGCAGGCCGCCGTCGCACCGGTGCGCGCGACCGGCATCGGGTCGTGGCCGGGCACCTCGGCGCGCGAGGCGGTGCGCGTCGTGCGCGACCTGCTCGTCGACGGTGAGGGGGTGGGGCTGCCGCACTGCCCCGAGACGCCGGCCCGCGGCCCGGGCGCCGACATCATCGGGCGGGCCGCCGGCCTGCTGGTCGACCTCCACGTCGACCTCCAGCCGAGCGGGTGGCGCTTCGTCGATCGGCCAGGCCTCGACGCGTCGCGCACGGCGTCGCTGCACCGGGAAGACCTCGACGAGCTCGCCGAGGCCTACGACGGGTACGTCGGCCCGCTCAAGGTGCAGGTCGCCGGGCCGTGGACCCTCGCCGCCTCGGTGCGGCTCAACCGCGGTGAGCGGGTCGTGGCCGACCCGGGCGCGGTGGCCGACCTCGTCGCGTCGCTCGCCGACGGCATCCAGGGCTACGTCGCCGACGTGCGGCGGCTCGTGCCGGGTGCCGAGGTCGTGCTGCAGGTCGACGAGCCGTCGCTGCCGGCCGTGCTCGACGGGTCGCTGCCGACGTCGTCCGGCTTCGGGCGGGTGCGCGCGGTCGACCCGCAGCTCGTGATGCGGGGCCTGGAGTCGGTGCTCGGCGCGCACCAGGGTGCGACCGTCGTGCACTGCTGCTCCACCTCGGCACCGCTGCCGCTGCTGCGGGCCACCGGCGCGGGAGCGCTGGCGATCGACCTCACGTCCGCGACCCCGGCCCGCTGGGAGTCGGTCGCGGCCACCCTCGACGCCGGCACCGGGGTCTGGGTCGGCTGCCTGCCCACCGACGGCTCCGGCACCGACCAGGGCGCCCGGGCGCTGGTGCTCGAGGGCTTCGAACGGTCGGGGCTGGGCAGCGACGCCCTGCGCGGTCTGGTCGTGTCGCCCACCTGCGGGCTGGCCGGGCTCACACCCGAGGGGGCCCGCACCGTTCTCCGTACGGCGCTCGACACCGCGCGCCGACTCGGAGAGGAAGTGCCGTCGTGACGCAGCAACCACGGGTGCCCTGGCAGGTGAAGTACCTCGCGCTCGTCCTGATCTGGGGCTCGAGCTTCCTGCTGATGAAGGTCGGGCTCGAGTCGATGTCGGCCGTGCAGATCTCCGGCCTGCGCATCCTGTCGGGGGCCGCGGTGCTCAGCGTGCTCCTCCTGGCGCGGGGCGGGCACCTGCCCACCGGCCGGCGGGTGTGGGGCCACCTGTTCGTCTGCGGGTTCTTCCTCGGCGCGCTGCCGTTCACGCTCTTCGCGCTGTCCGAGACCAGGATCAGCTCGGCGCTGGCCGGCATCGGCAACGCGGCCACGCCGATCGCGACCGTGCTCGCCACCATCGCGATCCTGCCGGGCGAGCGGGTGACCGGGCGCCGGCTCGTGGCGGTGGGCGTCGGGTTCCTCGGCGTCGTCACGATCATGCAGCCGTGGACCTCCGTCGACCGTCCCGACCTCGTCGGGTTCTCGATGGCGCTGGCCGGTGGCGCGAGCTACGGCATCGGCTGGACCTACAACCGGCGGTTCCTCAGCGGCGTCGACCTCGGTGGGCTGTCGCAGCCCGCCGCGACCCTGCTCACCGCGCTGGTCCTGATGGTGCCCGTCGTGCTCGGCTGGGCCGCGGTGCAGCCGGAGGGGCTGTCGGCGATCTGGTCGTACGACACCCCGGATGCCGGCACCTGGTTCTGGTTGCCGCTCGCCTGCGTGCTCGTGCTGGGCCTGGTCGGAACGGGGTTCGCGTACACGCTGCAGTTCGACGTGGTGCGCGGCGCCGGCCCGGTCATCGGGTCGACGATCACCTACCTCATCCCGGTGGTGTCCGTCGTGCTCGGCGTGCTCGTGCTGGGCGAGCACCTCGGGCCGTGGCAGATCGTCGGCTTCGCCATCGTGCTGGGCGCCGCGTACGTGATCAACCGCAAGCC
>DASSQL010000091.1:0-3942 GCA_035702525.1 Ornithinibacter sp.
CGACGTACTCGCGCAGCCAGTCGACGGGAACCCGCATCAGATCTCCATCCCGAACTGTGCGTCGAAGCGCACGTCACCCTCGATCATGTCGCGCATGTCGCTGACCCCGGTGCGGAACATCAGCGCCCGGTCGATGCCCATGCCGAACGCGAACCCGGTGTAGCGGTCGGGGTCGACGCCGCAGGCGGTCAGCACGTTGCGGTTGACCATGCCGCAGCCGCCCCACTCGATCCAGCCGGTGCCCTTGCAGGTGCGGCAGTCGGGGTCAGTGCCGCGGCAGACGAAGCAGCGCAGGTCCATCTCGGCGCTCGGCTCGGTGAACGGGAAGAACGACGGGCGCAGGCGCGTGGTGATGCCCTCGCCGAACAGCTCGGCGGCGAGCCGGTCGAGGGTGCCCTTCAGGTGCGCCATCGTGATGCCCTCGTCGACCGCCAGGCCCTCGACCTGGTGGAAGGCCGGCATGTGCGTGGCGTCGAGCTCGTCGGTGCGGAACACCCGGCCGATCGCCGCGACGTACACGGGCACGCCGCGCTCGAGCAGGGTGCGGGCCTGCACCGGCGAGGTGTGGGTGCGCAGCACGAGGCCGCCCTCGGGCGGGTCGACGTAGAAGGTGTCCTGCATCTGCCGCGCCGGGTGGTCGGCGTCGAAGTTCAGGGCGTCGAAGTTGAACCACTCCGCCTCGATCTCGGGCCCCTCGGCGATCTCCCAGCCCATGCCGACGAACAGGTCGGCGATGCGCTGGCTCATCAGCTCGATCGGGTGGCGCCGGCCCAGCGGCCGGCGGCCGGTCGGCAGCGTGACGTCGACGGCCTCCTCGGTGAGGATGCGCTCGTCGCGCTCGGCCTCGAGCTCGGCCTGGCGGGCCGCGAACGCCTGCGCGACCGCGCCGCGGGCCTGGCCCATCCGCTTGCCGGCCTCGGCCTTGGCGCTCGGCGGCAGGGCGCCGATCTCGCGGTTGGCCAGTGCGAGGGCGCTCTTGTCGCCCTGGTGGGCGCTGCGGGCGGTCTTCAGCTCGACCAGGCTGGTGGCGGCGGCCGCTGCGGCCAGGGCCTCGGCGACAGCGGCGTCGACGGCCTTCGGGTCGAGCGCTGCGACCTCGACGGGGTCGTAGCTGGTGTTGGGTCCAGACATGGTGTCCACTTCGGGCGGGGGTGGGGCGCGCCTGAGTCTAGGTGCGGGGCGCGCGGGGGACGCACGAGGTCAGGCCCCCGGGATGCCGTGCCGGACCGACGCTCAGTGCGCGCGGCCGACCGGGCCCGAGGGCCTGGTAAATCGGCGCGCTGCCAGTGTCACCCGTCCAGCGTAGCGTCGCGCTCATGATCGATCACTTCGGTATCAACTGCGCCGACCTCGAGGCGAGCGCCCGCTTCTACGACGCCGTGCTGGCGGTGCTCGGCCACCGACGGCTGATGGACGTCGGTGTGGCGATCGGCTACGGCACAGAAACACCCGACTTCTGGATCGCCGGCGGCGACGCGGCCTCCGGCCCCAACCGTGAGGTCCACGTGGGTTTCGCCGCCGACAGCGCCGACACCGTGCGCCGCTGGTACGCCACGGCGCTCGAGCTCGGGGCCGAGTCGCTGCACGAACCCCGGCTCTGGCCCGAGTACCACGAGCGCTACTTCGGTGCGTTCGTGCGCGACCCCGACGGCAACAACGTCGAGGCGGTCTGTCACCGCGGCGACAGCTGACGGCGCTCGCGGGCCGTGCGCCGCGCGCGCTGCGTGACGATGCCGGCCACCGCGACCAGCAGCCCCACCACCGCCACCGTGACGAACCCGGCCGGCGGGCCGCTGCGGTCGATCGCGAGGCCGGCGATCGGCGCCCCGAGCGCCCCGCCGGTGGTGAGGAACGACCCGTGCCAGCCCATCGCCTCGCCGCGCACCGCCGCCGGCACGATCCGGCTGGCCTGGTCGATCGTCGCGGTGATGGTCGGCGCGCAGAGCAGGCCGGCCAGGAACCCGAACGCCGCCAGGCCCCACACCGAGCCCGCCAGGGCCATCGGGACGGTGACGACCGCCAGGCCGCCGAGCAGCCAGAACGGCGAGATCGACCGGGCCATCGCGCCGTAGAGCAGCCCGCCCACCAGTGAGCCCAGGCCCCACAGCGCCAGCACGATGCCGATCTGCGCCACCGCGTCGAGCTCGCGCATGGTCGCCACGATGCCGATGTCCGACCCGGACAGCACCAGGGTCGAGGCGAGGGCGGCGAGGCAGACGGCGAGGAAGGGCAGCCGGAACCAGGTGCGGATCGGCACCCGGGCGGTCCCCACCTGCACCTCCCCCTCGCCGCGCAGCGGCGGGTTGACCACCCAGATCAGCACCCCGCCGAGCACGCCGAGCATCTCGGTGGCGAACAGCACCCACGAGGTCGACCACTGGGCGGCCGCCCACACCGCGATGGCCGGCGCGATCATGAACGACAGCTCGACGGCCGCGGAGTCCAGCGAGATGGCCGTGCGCCGGTCGGCCTCTCCCACCGACGCGATCACCGCCTGCCGGGTGATCGAGAACGTCGGGATGACGAACAGCCCGGCGACCACGGCCAGGACGAGCAGCGGCCAGTAGCCGACGAACGGGGCGATGCTCCAGCAGACCACCGCGACGCCGAGCGACGGCAGCACGACGCGGCGCAGGCCCAGCCGGTCGAGCAGCCGGCCGCGCCAGGGGCCGCTCACCGCGATGGCGATGGTGGCGGCCGCGGCCAGCGCTCCGGCGGCGGCGTAGCTGTGGCCCAGGGTGGTGACGACGTGCACGGTGATGAGCACCCCGCTCGCGAACACCGGTCCGCGCACGAGCGTGCCGAGCACGAGGATCGTCCGCAGCGGACGGCTCGCGAGGGCACGCCGGTAGGGCGCGAGGGAGACGGCGGACACCGCGACACTCTCGCACGCGGTCGGTGCGTGAGCCGACTCAGTCGCCGTCGGGGAAGGTCGCCCGCATCAGCGCGCCACCGCCGGGCGCCTGCTCGGCCCGGATGACGCCGCCGTGGGCCTCGACCAGGCCGCGCACGAGGTACAGGCCCAGGCCCGTGCCGTGCTTCGCCCCGCCCTGCCAGAACCGCGCGAAGACGAGCTCGCGGTGCTGGGGCTCGATGCCGTCGCCGTCGTCGGCGACGACCAGGTCGACCGCGGGCTGGTCGCCGAGGGCGGACCGGCGGCCCTCGAGCCGCACCGTGCCCCGGCCGTGCCGCACGGCGTTCTCGACGAGGTTGGCGACGACCTGCTCGAGCCGGTCGGGGTCGGCCCACAGCGGGCCGAGGTCGTCGGGCACGTCGACGACGAACCCGTCACGCTCGGCCCCGGCGGCGACGCGTCGCTCGACCTGGGCCTCCAGGCGCGGGCGCAGGTCGAGGGGCTGGGCGTGCACCGTCAGCCGGCCGGCGTTGATCCGCGATGCGTCGAGCAGCTCGGTGATCAGCCGGGTCACCCGGTCGGCGTCGGCCTCGATGGTCTCGAGCATGAGGCGCTTCTGGTCGTCGGTGAACCGGTCCCAGTTGCGCAGCAGGGTGGAGGAGAACCCCTTCACGCCGGTCAGCGGCGAGCGCAGCTCGTGCGCCACGGTGGTGAGCAGGGCGGCGCTCTCGGCCTCGGCGCGGCGGCGCCCCTCGGCGTCGCGCAGGCCGAGCACGACCGCGCGCACCGGCTCGCCCGGGCCGCCGCGCACGTACTTCGCGGTGACGAGCAGCTCACGCCCGGTGGGGAGCACGAGCAGCCGCTCGCGGTGACCGGTGCGGGTGACCAGCCCCTCCCAGGGGTCGGTGACCTCCCACCACGACTGCCCGTCCAAGTCCTGCAGCGGGAGCGACTCGCGGATGTCGCGACCCAGCACGTCGACCGCGGCGATGCCGGTGATCCGCTCGGCGCGCGAGTTCATGAAGCGCACGATGGCGTCGGACCCCACGGCGGCGACCAGGCCGTCGGGGATGAACTCCAACCCGTTG
>DASSQL010000092.1:0-7384 GCA_035702525.1 Ornithinibacter sp.
GCCCTGCGCACCTTCGGCGACCTCACCGGCATCGGGCCGAGCAACACGGCCTACACGGTCAAGCGGGTCATCGGCCTGCCCGGTCAGAAGGTGGCCTGCTGCAGCACCGACGGCAAGGTCACCGTCGACGGCCGTCCGCTCGACGAGCCCTACGTCTACGAGGACCTCCCGTTCACGGCCGGCACGCTCGACTGCTCCAGCTCACCGCGCTCGACCCGGTGCTTCCCCGAGATCACCGTGCCGAGCGACAACCTGCTGGTGATGGGCGACCACCGCTCCGAGTCGGCCGACTCGGTGATCGGCTGCCGCGGCGCCAGCGAGGGGCCGGAGTGCGCCCGCTTCGTGCCCGAGAACCGCGTGGTCGGACCCGTGGTGCTGCGCTTCTGGCCGCTGAACGCCATCGGCGGCATCGCGCACTAGGCCGTCGCGGCGACGTCGCGGATGCGCTGGGAGACGACGGTGGTGACACCGTCGCCGCGCATCGAGACGCCGTAGAGCGCGTCGGCGACCTCCATGGTGCGCTTCTGGTGGGTGATGACGATGAGCTGGCTGGAGTCGCGCAGCTCCTCGAACAGCGTGATCAGCCGCCCCAGGTTCGTGTCGTCGAGCGCGGCCTCGACCTCGTCCATGATGTAGAACGGGCTCGGCCGGGCCTTGAAGATCGCCACGAGCAGCGCCACGGCAACCAGTGAGCGCTCGCCACCGGAGAGCAGCGAGAGCCGCTTGACCTTCTTGCCGGGCGGGCGGGCCTCGACCTCGATGCCGGTGTTGAGCATGTCGTCGGGGTCGGTGAGGATCAGCCGCCCCTCGCCGCCGGGGAAGAGCCGCTCGAAGACCCGCTCGAACTGCACCCGGGTGTCGTGGAAGGCCTCGGTGAAGACCTCCTCGACCCGCTCGTCGATCTCCTTGACGATGTCGAGCAGGTCGCGCTTGGAGCGCTTGAGGTCCTCGAGCTGGGTGGTGAGGAAGGTGTGCCGCTCCTCGAGCGCCGCGAACTCCTCGAGCGCCAGCGGGTTGACCCGGCCGAGCGCCTGCAGCCCCCGCTCGGCCTTGCGCAGCCGCTTCTCCTGCTCGTCGCGCACGTACGCGACCGGCTCGGGCACGGCATCCGGGTCGTCGCCCGGGCCGACCACGTGCGGCACCTCGCGGTGCGGGCCGAACTCGTCGACGAGCACCTCGGGGTCGATGCCGAGCTCCTCGACGGCCTTGGCCTGCAGCGCCTCGATGCGGGCGACCTGGCGGGCCCGGGCCATCTCGTCGCGGTGGGCGGTGTCGGTGAGGTCGCGCAGCTCGTCCTGGACGCCGATCAGCTCGGCCCGCAGCGCGACCCCGGCCTGCTCGCGCTCGAGCCGGTCGGCCTCCGCGGCGTCGCGCAGCGTGGTCGCGCGGGCCAGCGCGGCCGCGACCCGTTCGACGGCGTAGGCGGCGGCTTCGTGCACGGCGGCGGCGACCGTGGCCTCGCGGCGGCGGCGCTCACGACGCTCCCGCAGCCGCTCGCGGGCGGCGAGCTCGTTGCGGGCGGCGCCCTCGAGCGAGTCGGCCCGGCCCTTGAGGGCGCGGGCCCGCTCCTCGCGGGTGCGCAGGGTCAGCCGCAGCTCGGTCTCGGCGGTGCGGGCCCGGCTGGCGGCCAGCTCGAGGCGGTCGCGCTCGTCGGTCGACGGGTCCTCGCCCTCCTCCGCGGGGGCGGCCTCGGCCTCGGCCAGCCGCGCCGACAGCCCCTCGAGCTCGGTGCGGTCGCGCTCGAGCGCGATGCGGGCCTCGGTGATGGCGCGCTCGGTGCGGTCGGCCTCGGCGGACGACTGGCGCATCGCGGCACCCAGCCCGCCCAGCTGCTCGGCGACGGCGGCCATCCGGGCGTCCGACTCGTGCAGCGCCTCGAGCGCGGCCTCGACCTCGGTGCCGACCTCGCGGGCCCGCTCGCGGGCGGCACCCAGCGCGAACCGGGCGCGCTCGGCGGTGGCGGTCGCGGCATCCAGGGTCTTGGTCGTCTCGTCGACGGCGGCCTGCAGCTCGAGCAGGCTCTCGCCGGCGCTGCTGCCACCGCGGGCCCAGCCCGGGCCGAAGACGTCGCCGTCGTCGGTGACGGCCGTGATGCCCTCACCACGCGCGACCAGGGCCACGGCGTGCGCGGCGGTGGGCACCAGCGCGACCCGCTCGAGCAGCTGTTCGACCGCCGGGCGAACCGAGTCGGGGGCGCGCACGACGTCGCGCGCCCAGACGGCCGAACCGTCGAGCGCGGGCCACGTGGCGGGGTCGCTGGGGGATGCCGTGTCGCCCACGAGCAGCGCGGCGCGCCCGCCGTCGTGGTCGCGCAGGGACGCGATGGCGCGGGCGGCGTGGTCGGCGCTCGGCACGGCGAGCGCCTCGCTGGCCCAGCCCAGGGCCGCGGCGACGGCGGCCTCGTGGCCGCCGGTGACGTGCAGCAGGGCCGCGACGGTGCCGACCACGGCGTGGTCGGTGTCGGCGGCGGCGAGCAGGGTGGCCGCGCCGTCCTTGCGGCGCAGGCTCAGCTCGAGGGCCTCGATGCGGGCGGTGGCCGACGAGCGGTCGCGCTCGGCCTCGCGCTCCTGGGTGACGAGGCGCTCGATCTCGGCCTCGGCCTCGGCGAGCCGGGCGGCGGCGCTCTCGTAGGCGTCGTCGAGCCCCTCCTCGCCCTCCTCCTCGACGGCGACGCCGCCCTCGAGGCGCGAGAACTCCTGCTCGGCCTGGCTGGCCCGGGCGCGGGCTGCGGCGACGAGCTCCTGGAGGCGGCCGATCTCGGCCTCCCCGGCCTCGATCCGGCTGCGGCGGGCACCGACCTGGCCGGCCAGCTTGGCCAGGCCCTCGCGGCGGTCGGCTGCGGCGCGGGCGAGGCGGGCCAGCCGGCCCTGCTCCGCGGCGTAGGCGGCCTCGGCCTCCTCGCGGGAGGCAACGGCGGCGGCGAGCTCCTCGGTGGTGGCGGCGACCTCGGCGAGCAGGGCGGCCTCGGCCTCGCGGGCCTGGGCGGCCTGCGCGCGCAGCTCCTCGGGGTCGCGGCCCGAGGTGGTCTCGTGCTCCTCGTCCTGCGAGAGCAGGCGCACCCGCTCGGCGGCGACCGAGCCGGTCGACTCCATCCGGTCGCGCAGGCTCTGCAGGCGCACGAACCGGTCGTGCGCGGCGGTGAGCTCGGGGGCGGCCTCGGCGGAACGGCGTTCGACGTCGGACAGCCGCTGGCGCACGTCGGCGAGGGCGTCTTCCACCGCGGTACGCCGCTCGATGAGCGCGGTCTCGTCGGCGACCTCCTGCTCGAGCACCCCGGTGAGCTGCACGAGGTCGTCGGCGAGCAGCCGCAGGCGGGCGTCGCGGGCGTCGGCCTGGATGACGGCCGCGCGCCGGGCCGCCTCGGCCTGCCGGCCGAGCGGGCCGAGCTGGCGGCGGATCTCACCGGTGAGGTCCTGCACGCGGGTGAGGTTGAGCTCCATGGTCTCGAGCTTGCGCAGCGCCCGCTCCTTGCGGCGGCGGTGCTTCAGGACGCCGGCGGCCTCCTCGATGAACCCGCGGCGCTCCTCGGGGGTGGCGCGCAGCACGGTGTCGAGCTGGCCCTGGCCGACGATGACGTGCATCTCGCGGCCCAGGCCGGAGTCGGAGAGCAGCTCCTGCACGTCGAGCAGCCGGCAGGACGTGCCGTTGATGGCGTACTCGGAGCCGCCGCCGCGGAACATCGTGCGGGTGATGGTGACCTCGGTGTAGTCGATCGGCAGCGCGCCGTCGGTGTTGTCGATGGTCAGGCTCACCTCGGCCCGGCCGAGCGGCGGGCGCCCGGCGGTGCCGGCGAAGATGACGTCCTCCATCTTGCCGCCGCGCAGGCTCTTGGCCCCCTGCTCGCCCATGACCCAGGCGAGCGCGTCGACGACGTTGGACTTGCCGGAGCCGTTCGGCCCGACGACGCAGGTGATGCCCGGCTCGAGGCGCATCGTCGTCGCCGAGGCGAAGGACTTGAACCCCTTGAGGGTCAGCGTCTTGAGGTACACGGTGGGGTCAGCGCTCTCGTCGGTCGTCCGGGGTGGGTCAGGGTCCCGCCCCGGGTCGGATGCCGCCCGACTCTACCCGCGGGCGGCGGGCCGGCCGGGACGTCGACGGGCTTCGGTGATGCCTGTGACCGATGGGGTGGGTGGGGCTGGTGGTGCGCTCAGGCCGGGGTGCCTCCACCGGCGATCCGCTCGTGGTGGTGGATCACCTCGGCGATGATGAAGTTGAGGAAGGCCTCCGCGAACTGGGGGTCCAGGCCGGCCTCGTCGGCCAGCGCGCGCAGCCGGGCCACCTGGGCGACCTCGCGCTCGGGGTCGGCGGGCGGCATCCCCCGCGCCGCCTTGAGCTCACCGACCGCCTGGGTGCACTTGAAGCGCTCGGCGAGCAGGTGCAGGAGCGCGGCGTCGATGTTGTCGATGCTCGACCGCAGCCGCGCGAGGTCCGCGGGGACGTCGTCGATGTCGCTCACCCGCCCATCGTAGGAAGCCCGGCCGTGAGCGTCAGCGTGCGTCCACCCCCCGGATGGCGCCGGGTCGGGAAACACGAAGTCCGCGGTATCCGTAGGCCGGATACCGCGGACTTTCGTACATCTCCACCGACTCCCGTTGCAGGGGGTTACGGGACTCGGTTTCGATCTGTCGTTACCGTAACACGGGAAGGGGCCCTGGAGTGCGGAATCCGCAGAGCACGACCTCAAGCCGCTCTCAGTCCCGAGCCGGTCACGCTCCCGGGCGGGTCCGGACCGGGGCTTCGAGACCCCCATCCGGACACCTTCCTTCGGAATCAGTCGCGCTGACCCAGCCGGGGAGGGTGCGATCTGGACGCTCAGCGCTCGAGGAAGCCGGTGGCGCCGCGACCCTCTCCCCACAGCGGCGCCGACACCGACTGCACCCAGCCGGGCCTGCGGGTGCTCGTGGGCTGCTCGGCGAGGAGGTCGAACAGGCGCAGCAGGGCCGCGGGCGCCCCCTCGGCCACCACCTCGACCCTGCCGTCGTCGGTGTTGCGGGCGTGGCCCGCCAGACCCAGCTCGAGCGCGCGGGCGCGGGTCCACCAGCGGAACCCCACGCCCTGCACGCGGCCGCGCACGAACACGGTCATCCGCCGCACGTCGTCGGGTCCTCCACCGGTCTCGGCCACGAGGGCGATCGTACGGCGGCGGTCTCCTCACGGCCCGACGAGCGCGCCTCCGTCACTCTGTCACCACCAGCCCCTACCGTTACCTTCATGAGCACGGTGCAGGCTCACGGCGCTGCCGTGGCCGCCGCGCCCGGGGGCGACGAACAGGTCGGCGACCGGGAGGCCCAGGCACGACCGCCCGCAGCCTCCGGGCGGCTGGCCGGCCTCGACGGGTTGCGCGCCCTGGCCGTCGCGGCGGTCCTCGTCTTCCACCTCGACCCGTCCTGGCTGCCCGGCGGCTTCCTCGGGGTCGACGTCTTCTTCGTCGTCTCCGGCTTCCTCATCACCACCCTGCTGGTGCGCGAGCGGGTCGTCAGCGGACGCATCGACCTGCCCGGCTTCTGGTCCCGCCGGGCCCGGCGGCTGCTGCCCGCGCTGCTGGTGTGCGTCCCGGCATCGGTGCTGCTCGCCCGGCTCAGCGAGGGCGACCTGCTCGTCGGCATCGAGCGGCAGGTGCTCGGCGCCTTCACGTTCACGTCGAACTGGCTCGAGATCGGTGCGGGCTCCGACTACTTCGCGGCCACCTCGCCGCAGCTGCTGATGAACCTGTGGTCGCTCGCCGTCGAGGAGCAGTTCTACCTGCTCTGGCCGCTGGCGGTGCTGGGGCTGCTCGCCCTCACGCGGCGCCCCGACGTGCGCGCCGCGTCGGCACTCGGCCTGGCCGTGGTGTCAGCGGCCCTGATGGCCCTGCGCCTCGACCCCGACAGCCCCACTCGCGTCTACTACGGCACCGACACGCACGTCATGGGCCTGATGCTCGGTGCCTCGCTCGCCTTCGTCTACGCCGCCCCGCACCGCGCCTGGACCACCTCGACCTGGTGGGCCGAGCACCGCCGGCAGGTGGCCGCCGTCGCGCTGGTCACCCTGCTGGGGCTGATGGCGCTGGGCGGTGAGGACAGTGCGCTCACCTTCCGCGGCGGCATCCTGCTCGCGTCTCTCGCGACCACCGCGCTCGTGCTCGTCGTCGTCGAGCGGCCCGGCCGGCTGCGGGCCCTGCTCGAGCTGCCGCCCGCGCGGTGGGTCGGTGCGCGCAGCTACGGCATCTACCTGTGGCACTGGCCGGTCTTCCTCGTCATCGGGCAGGACCTGCCGGTCGCCCCGGGCGGCCCGACCTACCTGCTGACCCGGCTCTGGTGCGTCGTCGTCACGGTCGTCGTCGCCGACCTGTCGTACCGCTTCGTCGAGACGCCGGTGCGGCGCCACGGCTTCGCCGGCTCGGCCCGGCGCGCCACCGCCCGGCTGCGCCGGCTCGGCACGAAGGGCGCGCGCGTCGTGTGGTCGGTGGCGCTGGTGCTCGTGCTGGCGCTGGTCGCGGTGCTGCTGACCGCCCCCGACCGCACGTCGACCGAAGAGCTCATCGCCGCCAACGAGGCCGAGCTGGTCGCCGCGGCGCCCGCCCCCGCCGGGTCGGCGGCGTCCGCCGCCACGAAGGCCTCGACCGCGAAGCAGAAGCAGACCCCCTCGGCGGTCCCCGCCGTGTGGACGATGCCCAAGGGCAGCGAGATCGACGCGTTCGGCGACTCGATGATGGTCGGGGCGATCCACGCGCTGCGCTACTACCTGCCCAAGGTGCGGGTCGACGCCAAGTCGAACCGCAAGTGGCGCGAGGCGCCGGGCCTGGTCGAGGCGCGGGGCGACTCGCTGCGCCGCGCCGTCGTGCTCGCCTTCGGCACCAACGCGGGCACCGACGAGAAGGCGATCCGGCGCACGCTGGCCGAGATCGGGCCGAACCGGATGGTCGTCATCGTCACCGAGCACGGCGGCTTCGCCCGCGCCGAGACCGACAACGAGCAGCTGCGCGCCATCGTCAAGGACCTGCCGAACGTGCGCCTCGCCGAGTGGGACGCCGCGCTCGCCGGCACCAGCGGCCAGCTGCAGCCCGACGGCATCCACCCCAGCCTGAAGGGCTCACACCTCTACGCGAAGACGGTGCGCCAGGCGTTCGCCGACCTGTCGCAGGCGCACACCGGGAAGCCGGTGCCGCTCAAGAACCTGCCGATGCCCTGACCCCGCGAGGCCGGGGCTGGCAGCGCGGGCAGGAGAACGACGAGCGGTTCATGAAGTGCTCACGACGGATGGGCGTGCCGCACCTGCGGCAGGGTCGCCCGACCTGGCCGTAGGCCGCGAGCGAGCGGTCGAAGTAGCCCGAGGCGCCGTTGACGTTGACGTAGAGCGCGTCGAAGCTGGTGCCGCCCTCGCCGAGCGCTTCGCGCATCACCTG
>DASSQL010000093.1:0-6184 GCA_035702525.1 Ornithinibacter sp.
GGCCGGTGCGGTGACGCCGTCCCACGCCGCCCCGTTCGCGCCGAAGGTCACGAGCAGCGAGCGCGGCTCCGCGCCGGCCTCGGCCAGCGCCGCCATCTCGTGCTCGTTGGCGACCACCGGGTCGGCCAGTGCCACGACGTCCGGCGGGAGTGCGGCGTACGGCGCGGTGTTGAGCACGACGCGGGCTCCCCGGCCGGCGGCCCGGCGCACGGCGGTGCACACGACAGCGCGGGGCACCTCGAGCTGCACGAGGAGCACGTCGCCCGGGCCGAGGCCGTCGACGGCGGCGACCTCGCGCTCGTCGAGCAGGTCGTTGGCGCCGGGGATCACGACGATCGAGTTCTCGCCGTCGTCCGACACCGTGACGACCGCGTGGCCGGTCGATACCCCGGGGCACACCCTCACCGCGGTCGTGTCGATGCCGCGGGCCGCCAGGCGGGCCAGGTACGCCGTTCCGCCCGCGTCGTCGCCCACACAGCCCACCATGGCGACGGCGGCGCCCGCGGTGGCCGCGGCGACGGCCTGGTTGGCCCCCTTGCCACCCGCGAGCTGCTCGAGGCCGTCACCGAGCACGGTCTCCCCCGGCCGGGGGTGCCGCTCGACCCGGGTCACGAGGTCGACGTTGAGCGACCCGAGCACCAGCACCCGCCCGCTCATGATGCCTCCCCTCGGACCGTGCGAACCCACAGGTCGGAGATCCGGGGCCCGTCGACCTCGAGCGCGACGTCGACCATCGTGGACGCCAGGCCGTGCGGGTCGTGGGCGAGGTGACCACCCCAGTCGCGGCGGTCGACGACGGTGCGACCGCGAGTCCAGGTGCCGGTCAGCTCGACGCGCACGGGCAGCCGCTCGGTGCGTACGGCACCCGGTTCGACGAGGATGCCGACCGCGCCCGCGTCGCCGATCGTCGCCCCCGCGTTGGCGAACCGCCGGTGGTGGAACGAGATGAGTCCGGCGGCGAGCCGGGCCACCGGGGTGTCGAGCTCGCGCAGGGCCTCGACCTGCAGGTCGGTGACGAGCGGGTCGTAGAAGACGTCGAGGCCGTACATCGTCACGGGCACGTCGTGCTCGGCGCAGGCCGCGAGCACCATCGCGGTGGCCTCCGGGTCGTGGAAGACGTTGAACTCGGCCGCGGCGGTGGCGTTGCTGATGTCGACGCCGCCACCCATGAACACGATCCGGCCGATCCGCGCGAAGGCCTGCGGGTGCACGCGGGCGAGCAGCGCGAGGTTGGTCATCGGGGCCAGCGGCACCACCGTCACCGGGACGCCCGCAGCCGCCTGGTGCTCGATGGTGTCGCGCAGGAGGTCGATCGCGGGGCGCGGGTCGGGGCGAAGGGTGGGGGCCGGCATCCCGAGGTCGGCCATGCCGTCGTCGCCGTGCACGTGGCGGGCGTCGACCGGCTCGTCGAGCAGCGGGCGGGCCGCCCCGATGCCGACCGGCACGTCGCCGCGCCCCGCGGTCTCGAGCACGACGAGGGTGTTGCGCACGACGTCGGCCAGTGGGGCGTTGCCGCCGACGCAGGTGACCGCCCGCAGGTCGAGCCGGGGGTGCAGGGCGGCGAGGAGGAGGGCGCAGGCGTCGTCGACTCCGGTGTCGACGTCGAGGACCACGGGGAGGCTCGGCATGAGGTCGATCATGGCGGATGCCGTGGGCGAACGCCCGGAGTCGGGTGCTCGGGTGGTCGCCCGGGCAGCCACCTGAGCACCCGACCCGGGTCGATGGGGGTCCGCCGGGCGGGATTCCGTGGTTCCCCGTGGCTTCACGTACCGTCGTCGGGTGCTGTTCGCGACGTCTCGACCCCTGCCGACCCGCCGCCTGGCCGTCACGACCTCCGCCCTGGTCGCCCTGGCCCTCGCCGGGTGCTCGGGTGGCCCGGCCGGCCCCAGCACCTCCGCCCCAGCCTCCTCGCCGGCGACGACGAGTGCCACGGCGAGCGCGACGCCCACCACGGCATCCCCGTCACCCACCCAGGACGCCGCAGCGGCCTGCGTGTCGTCGACCGTGGCGGCCCTGACGCCCCAGCAGCGGCTGGGCCAGCTGTTCATGGTCGGCTTCGACACGAACGCGTCGCTCGGCTCGCTCGACGACCTCGTGCGCAGCTCGCACGTCGGCAACGTCATCTACCTCGGTGGCTGGGAGGGTGCCGACAAGGTGACCCGCACCTCGGAGCACCTGCAGGGGCTGGTGTCGGGTACCAGCACCGGCGACGTCGGCCTGCTCATCGCCGCCGACCAGGAGGGCGGCGAGGTGCACCAGCTGCGCGGTGAGGGGTTCACCCGGCCGCCGTCGGCCAAGGAGCAGGCGACGATGTCGTCCGCCGCGCTCACGAAGGCGGCCACCGGCTGGGCCCGCGAGCTCAAGGCCGCCGGCGTCAACGTCAACCTCGCCCCGGTGACCGACACGGTCCCCAAGAGCATCGGCCGTGCCAACGAGCCGATCGGCCGCTTCGGGCGGCAGTACGGCTCCGACCCCGAGACGGTGGAGCGGGCCTCGGCCGCGTTCCTCGAGGGCATGCTGGCCGGTGGCGTCGAGGGCACGGTCAAGCACTTCCCGGGGCTGGGCCGGATCCGCAACAACACCGACTTCAACTCCACCGGCATCACCGACGACGTCACCGACGCGAACGACCCGTTCCTGCAGCCCTTCGCGGCGGGCGTCAAGGCCGGTGCAGGGCTGGTGATGGTCGGCTCGGCCCGCTACAGCAAGCTCGACCCCAAGGTGCCGGCGATGTTCTCGGCGCCGATCGTCACCGACCTGCTGCGCGGAGACCTCGGGTACGACGGCGTCGTCATCACCGACGACGTCAACGCCCAGGCGGTGCGCAGCACGCCGGCGCCGCAGCGGGCCGTGCGGTTCATCGACGCGGGGGGCGACATCGTGCTGACCGGCAACGCGTCCGTGGCCCCGGCGATGATCGCCGCGGTCAGGGCGAAGGCCGCCGACGACCCCGCGTTCGCCGCCAAGGTCGAGGCGTCGGTGCAGCGGGTGGTCGCCCTCAAGGAGCGGATGGGCCTGCTCCCCTGCTCCGCCACCGACGACTGACGCACCGCCTGCGGGTCAGGCCTGGACCTCGGTGACCGGCATCGAGGAGTCGGCCGGCAGGCCGAGGTCCGAGGGCGCCCGGCCCTTGAGCACCATCTGCGCGCCGAGGGCCGCGACCATGGCGCCGTTGTCGGTGCACAGCCCCGGCCGCGGCACCCGCAGCTGGATGCCGGCCGCGTCGCAGCGCTGCTGGGCCATCGCCCGCAGTCGTGAGTTCGCGGCCACCCCGCCGCCGATCTGCAGGTGACCGACCCCGTTCTCGCGGCAGGCCAGCACGGCCTTGCGGGTGAGCACGTCGGTGACGGCCTCCTGGAAGCTGGCCGCGACGTCGGCCACGGGCACCGGCTCCCCCGCCGCCTCGCGGGCCTGAACCCACCGCGACACGGCGGTCTTGAGCCCGGAGAACGAGAAGTCGAACCGGTGTCGCTCCATGTCGCGTCCGGTGGTGAGCCCGCGCGGGAAGTCGATCGTGATCGAGCCCTCGCGCGCCATCCGGTCGATGTGCGGCCCGCCGGGGAACGGCAGGCCGAGCACCCGGGCCACCTTGTCGAAGGCCTCGCCAGCGGCGTCGTCGATCGTCGAGCCGAGGCTGCGCACGTCGTGGGTCACGTCGGGGACCAGGAGCAGCGAGGAGTGGCCGCCGGAGACGAGCATCGCCAGGGTCGGCTCGGGCAACGGGCCGTGCTCGACGATGTCGACGGCGACGTGGCTGGCGAGGTGGTTGACGCCGTAGAGCGGCACCCCGAGGGCGAGCGAGAGCGCCTTGGCCGAGGCCACCCCCACCATGAGCGCGCCGGCGAGGCCCGGGCCCGACGTCACCGCAACGGCATCCAGATCCTTGAGCGCGACACCCGCTGTGGCACAGGCGCGTTCGATGGTGGGCACCATGGCCTCGAGGTGAGCACGGCTGGCGACCTCCGGCACGACACCACCGAAGCGGGCATGCTCGTCGACACTGCTCGCGATGGCGTCGACGAGGAGCGTCTCACCGCGCACGATGCCGACCCCGGTCTCGTCGCACGACGTCTCGATGCCCAGCACCAGGGGCTCGTCAGACATTGTCAGCACCCCTCTCCTGCAACGACTTCCGCATGACGATGGCGTCGACGGCACCGGGTTGGTAGTAGCGACGACGGGTGCTCAGCACGGCGAAGCCGCTGCGGTCGTAGAGGCCGAGCGCGGCCTGGTTGTCGGCGCGCACCTCGAGCATCACGTGGCCGGCGCCGCGTGCCCGCGCCCGGTGCTCCAGCTCGGCCAGGAGGGCACGGCCGAGGCCGCGACCCCGGGCGCGCGGCGCCACGGCGACGGTCATCACGTCGGCGACCTCACCGCCGTGGTCGAGCCCGCCGTACCCGAGCACGCCGTCGGCGTCGGCGAGCACGACGTAGTCGCGGCGGGGCCGGCCGGCGAGCTCGGACCACCAGGTCGGCTCGGACCACGCGTCGTGGGCGAACAGGTCGCGCTCGAGCGCCGCCAGGGCCGGGATGTCGGACCAGTGCACCTCGCGCAGCACGGGGGTCGACAGGCTCACGAGGCACCCCGTTCCAGGGTGGTGAGGGCGTCGGGGCGGCGCAGGTAGAGCGGCTCGACCGGCATCGGGTCACCGTTCGCCAGCCGCCGCAGCGCCACCCGTCCCAGCCAGGACGGGTCGACGTCGAGCAGCTGCCCCGCGGGATTCGGGAAGAGGTCCGGGTAGAGCACCGGGCCGCGACCGACGGTGGGCAGCGCCCGCACGGCGTCGGGGACCTCGGCAGGTCGGTCGACGGCGGGCTCGGTCAGGGTCACGGCGCCGTCGGAACCACGGCCGTAGCGCGCCCAGTAGACCTCCTTCCGCCGCGCGTCGGTGGCGACGAGCACCTCGTGGGTGCCGTCGTTCGCCGCCAGCGCCTGCTCGGCAAGGGCGTCGAGGCTGCACACGCCGTGCACCGGGATCCCCAGGGCGTGGCCCAGGGTGAGCGCGGTGACCAGGCCCACCCGCAGACCGGTGAACGGCCCGGGCCCGGTGCCGACGGCGATGTCGGTGAGGTCGCCCGGCGTGGCCCCCGCGGCGGCGAGGGTGTCGCGGACGAGCGGGGCGAGCCGTTCGGTGTGGGCGCGCGCGTCGACCACCACGCCCGGCACGGGGTCGCGCCCCGGTGCCAGCACCGCGACGCCGATCGCGGAGGTCGAGGTGTCGATGGCAAGGATCAGCACGGCACACCGCCCAGGGCGACCAGCCCGGCATCCGCGGCATCGCCGCTCCACCGCCCACCGATGCCGGCGACCGTCGCCGTGCGCACCTCGGTGGCGGTGTCGACGTCGAGCACGACCTCGAGGCGGTCCTCGCTGAGGTCCTCGGCGAGCCCGTGGCCCCACTCGACCACGGTGACGCTGTCGTCGACCGAGGCGTCGAGGTCGAGGTCGTCGAGCTCGAGGGAGCCGCCGAGCCGGTAGGCGTCGACGTGCACCAGCGCCGGGCCCCCGACGAGGGACGGGTGCACCCGGGCGATGACGAAGGTCGGTGAGGTGACCGGGCCCCGCACGCCGACCCCGTCTCCGATGCCCTGGGTCAGCGTGGTCTTGCCCGCGCCGAGGCCACCGGTGAGCACGACGAGGTCGCCGGCCCGCAGCAGCGCGCCCAGGGCGCGGCCGAGCGCGCGGGTGTCGTCGACGCCCGGCAGCACGACGCGGCGGCCGCTCACGAGGCGGCCTCCCGCCCGTTCCGGCCGGCCCGGGCGCGCGCCACCCGGCGCTTCTTGGAGATGTCCTGCACGGTGCGCCGCACCCGCGGCTTGCTGCTGACCGGAACACCCTCGGCCACGGCCCGCTGGGCCCGCGCGATGAGCATCAGGATCTGCTGGGTGACGAGCTGCGGGTGCTCGAGCATGATGATGTGCCCGGCGTCCTCGACGACCACGTGCTCGGCCCCGGGGATGCGGCGGACGATCTCCTCGCTGTGCGAGGGCGGCGTGACGAGGTCACCGGCGCCGTTCATGACCAGCGTCTCGATGCCGACGAGCGGCGCGAGGTCGGCGCTGATGTCGAGCGAGTCGAAGTCGGGCAGGAAGGCCGCCATGACGTCGAAGGAGGTCGAGAAGATCATGTCGCCGACGAGCTTCACGAGGTCGGCGCTCACCGGGGAGTCGAAGGCCCACCGCTG
>DASSQL010000094.1:0-7247 GCA_035702525.1 Ornithinibacter sp.
CGGTCTCGAGCAGGCCGCGCAGGGGTCGGTCGGTCGTCATGAGGCGCTCCGGAGCAGGTCGAGCGCGTGCCGGGTGGCCGCGCCGTTGGACAGGAAGACCGAGGCTCCGGCAGCGGCGAGCACCTCGGCGCAGCGCGCGCGCTGCTGCGGGTCTGCGTCGGTGCCGGTCAGTGACACCACGACCGGCAGTGCGCGGCGGTCGGCGTGGGCGACGTCGCGGGCCGAGCGCACGGCATCCGCGAGCTCGCCCGCCGGGTCGGGGTGGGCGCCGTGGCCGAGCACGAGGTCGAGCAGCAGCACCCCGCAGGTGGGGTCGGTGGCCTCGCGGGCGATCCGTTCCATCCGCAGCGTCGGGTCGATCATCGGGTGGGCGCGCCCCCGGGTCAGGCCGTCGTCGCCGAAGTCGATGACGACGTGGCCGGGGTCGCTGAGGTCGGCCCCGAGCGCGAGGTCGGGTGAGTGGGCGATGTTGCTGCGGATGCCGCCCAGCGTCGCCTCCGCGACGGTCATCGCCTCGTCCGCGAGGGTGCCGCCGCAGAACAGTCCGCGCAGGGAGGGGCCCTTGGTGAGCTCGGGGTCCTCCGGGGCGGCGAGGGTGGTGGGCCAGGCCGGAACGGAGTGGCCCTCGGCCTCGAGGAACGTCTCGACGGCCTCGGTGAGGTCGGGGCGGCCCGGGCCGAGCACCGCCCAGTGCACGCGCAGGCCGAGCTCGGCGGCGTAGGCCTCGACGTCGGCGAGCACGGCGTCGTCCGGTGGCTTCGACACGAGGAGCACTGTGTCGGTGGCGGGGTCGTCGGCCAGGGCGCGGAGGGCCTGGCGCGTGGAGCGCCCGCCGACGGCGGCCTTCAGGTCGCGGCCGCCGACGCCCAGGCAGTGGCTCAGGCCGACCCCGGCCGCGTCGAGCAGGCACATCACCTGCTGCGCACCGGTGCCGGAGGCCGCGACGACGCCCACCGAGCCCGGGCGCACGACGTTGGCGAAGCCCAGTGCGACGCCGGCGACGTGCGCCGTGCCGCAGTCCGGCCCCATCACGAGCACGTCGGCGGGGGCCGCGGCGTCCTTGAGCCGCACCTCGTCCTCGACGGAGACGTTGTCGGAGAACAGCATCACGCTCAGCCCGGAGGCGATGGCGTCGAAGGCCTCGGTGACGGCGTGCTGGCCCGGCACCGAGATGACCGCGAGGGGGGCACCGGAGCGCGCCGCGGCCGAGCCGAGGGTGCGCGGCGGCACCTCGTCGTCACCCCCGCTGCCGGAGTTGCCGGTGCCCCGCAGCGCGGCGAGCGCGTCGGTGACCGCCGCTAGCCCGGCATCCAGACCGGCGTCGTCATCGGCCCGGATCGCGACGACGAGGTCGTTGGGGCCGGCCTCCGCAGGCACGTCGAACCCCATCCCGCCGAGCACCTCGACGTTGAGCTCGGTCGCCATGGCCACCTGGGCGGCAGCGACGCCGGGGGTGCCCGCGACGGCCCGCGACACCTGCATCAGGCTCACCGAGTCGTGGTAGGCACCTCGGCGCAGCTCCACGTGGGTCGTCATGCGGCCCTCCCTCCGGTCGTCTTCGTACGGTGCTGCCGCGCATCGAGAGCCGCGCGGATGCCGGTGACCGTGTCGGCCCCCGAGGTGTGGCCGATGGCGAGCACGGCGGGCAGGGCGCGACGCACGGCATCCGGGTCCCCGGCGACGGCGGCGTCGACGAGGGTGACCACCTGGCGGGCGGCGTACCCGTCGGCGGCGGCGTCGAGCAGGGCGGCCGAGACCGCCGTGGTGGCAGCGAGCCGGGCGCGCACGGCATCCGCGAGTCCGGGTCCGTTGCCGAGGGCGTGGGCGACGAGCAGTGCACCGGCGAGCGCGTCGTCCCCGGACGGGGTGAGCCCGGGTCCCTTCCCGACCAGCCTCGCCACCGCCGCTGTCAGGAGCCGGGTGCTCACGTGGCTGCCCCGACGACCCTCTGAGCACCCGACGTCGGAACAGACAGCGCGGATGCCGTCCGCGAGCCACCCGCTCTCGGATCCCGCCCCGCTCGGCCAGAGCTGGGTGCCCAGGTGGCTGCCCCGGCGACCGTCCGAGCACCCAGCTCGGGGCGGTTCGACCGGGCGGACGCGGGCGGGGCGCCAGGTGCGCGCCGCCACGACGTCGACCCCCGGCAGGGCGACGCGCCCCCCACCCACCTGCACGGCCTGACCGACCTCGACGCCCCACGCCACTCGGCCCGAGGCCACCGCGAGGCGGACCGCGTTCGGCAACGCCACGGCATCCGAGGTGACGACCGGCAGCACCGACCCGCGCACCGACAGGTACAGCGCGTACCGGTGCACGGCGACCACCGTCGCGTCGCCCGGCTCGCCCCGCACGACCGTGGCCACGAGCGTCGAGACGGCCGCGGGCAGCGCGGGTCGCGACGCGGGGCGGTCCGGGAGCATGGGGCGACGCTATCGAGGGGTCTACAGTGACCGGATGGTCATTGTTGCCAACGATCAGGTCCCGGACGCACACACCTTGCCATCAACCGGCGAGACCGCGGCCCGGCCGGCCGTCGACCTGGCCAGCCTGCCGAGCGACCCGTTGGCCCGGGTCGGGGCCCTGGAGCAGATCGTCGAGCAGCAGGCGTCCCTCCTCGAGCGCGAGGACGAGGTGCACCGCGTGCTCGTGCGGATCGTGCTCGCCGGGGGTTCCCTCACCGAGCTCGGCGACGCCGTGGCCGGCTTCTTCCAGGGTGCGGCCGTGGTGACCACCACCGACGGGCGGGTGCTCACCATCGCCGGCGACGAGGCCGAGGTCGAGCGCACCCGGGCGCTGGACTGCTTCGACCGCACCGGGCGCCTCCTCGTCGAGAGCGAGCCGGTCGGCCCCCGCGATGCCGACTCCCCGGGCAGCACACGGGCGTTCGTCAAGATCGTCGCGGGCTCCTCCGACCACGGCCTGCTCGGTGCGTTCTCGCCGCAGCGCCCGCTGACCGCCGCCGACGTGCACCTGCTCGAGCGGGCCGCCACGGTCGCGGCCCTGGCCATCACCAAGGAGCAGGCTGTCGCGGCGGTGGAGGGCAAGTACCGCGCCGAGTTCCTGCGCGACGCCCTCGCCGGGCGCGCCGGCGACCCCGCCGACGCGGTCTCCCACGCGGCATCCCTCGGCTGGGACATCGCGCGGCCGATGGTCGTCGTCGTGGCCGAGACCGACGAGAACGACGAGGAGACCACCCGCTCACCCGATGAAGTGCGTTCTCTCCAGGAGCGATTCGTCCGCGCCTGGGTGCAGGCAGTACGGGCGCGTGACACCAGCGTGCCCGTCGCCGGGTTCAGCCAGGAGGTCGTCGCCCTGGTGCCCGTGGGGACCGACACCGACACGGATGCCGTGATGCGCACCGTCGGCGAGGTCGCCAAGGTCGTGCGCGGCGACGGTGGGGGTGGTCGGCGCAGCTTCTCGACCGGGGTGTCGCGGCCTATCACCTCGGTGGCCGACCTACCCGCGGCGTACGACGAGGCGCTCAAGGCGGTGCAGGTCGGGCGGCAGATGCACGGCGAGTCGGCGCTGACCCACTTCGACGGCCTGGGCATCTACCGGCTGCTCGCCCTGATCCCCGACGGCGCCGACCTGCGCCGGTTCGTCGAGGAGTCGCTCGGCGAGCTGGCCCACGACGACTCCCCCGAGAACGCCGACCTGCGCCGCACCCTGTCGGTGCTCATCGACACCAACCTCAACGTGGCCGAGACCGCCCGCCAGCTGTTCTTCCACTACAACACGCTGCGCTACCGGATCGCCAAGCTCGAGCGGATGCTCGGCCCGTTCACCTCCGACCCGCAGCTGCGGCTCACCCTGGCCCTCGCCCTGCGCATCCACCAGATGCGCGGCATCTGAGCGGCCAGGCCGCCACGGTGGGGCCTGCTCGACACCGGAACCCTCACCTCGACAAGGGGACGGTTCGGGTGCGGAGGTGACGGTTCCGGCACCGGGCGAGAAAGGTGGTGTCGAAGGTGTGCCAAAGGAACCGGCATCCGGCTGTCAAGGATTGCTGAGGGTGTCGCCGGACGGGGTCACTACCGTCCGTGTATCACGGTGAGTGAGCCGCGTCACGGTCGACGCGGCCGGCCCGTATCTCCTTGACGAGAGGCAATGCCATGGCGCTGGGCTTGGGTTGGACACTGAAGAACGACGGGCGACCGCTCGGGCCCGACGAGGTCGTGGCACCGGACGAGCGCCTGTCGTGGGGCAAGACCGCGGGCCTGGGGGCCCAGCACGTCGTCGCCATGTTCGGCGCGACGTTCGTCTTCCCGCTGGTCATGGGGCTGAACCCCCAGCTCGCCATCATGATGAGCGGCGTCGCGACCATCGCGTTCCTGCTCATCGTCGAGGGCAAGGTGCCGAGCTACCTCGGCACGTCGGCCGCCTTCGTCGGCGGGGTCGCCGCGATCCGGGCGCAGGGCGGCACCTCCTCCGAGGTCACCGGCGCGATCATGGTCGCGGGCGCGGTGTTGCTGCTCATCGGGGTGCTGATCCACTTCCTCGGCTCAGCGGTGCTGCACGAGGTGCTGCCACCGGTCGTCACCGGCGCGGTCGTCATGCTGATCGGGTTCAACCTGGCGCCGGTCGTCGCCGGCATCTACTGGCCTCAGGACCAGTGGGTCGCACTGGCGACGATGACCTTCACGATCGTGGCGGCCGTCGCGTTCCGTGGCTTCATCAGCCGGATCGCGGTCTTCCTCGCCCTGATCTTCGGCACCGCGCTGTCGTGGCTGCTCGACAACACCGTCGGCCAGATCACCTCCGTGCTCGGCGGTGCCACGGAGGCCACGACGCACCTGCGCTGGGACACCTCGCTCGTCGGCAGCGCCTCCTGGTTCGGCTTCCCGTCGCAGACGGTGACCGCCGCCGACGGCAAGGAGGTCGTCGGGTGGCACACCCCGACCTTCACGATGACCGCGATCCTGCTCGTGCTGCCCGCCGTGATCGCCCTGATCGCGGAGAACACCGGCCACGTCAAGGCGGTCGCCGAGATGACCGGCCACGACCTCGACTCGGTCATGGGCAAGGCGATCGCCGCCGACGGCTTCGGCACCGTGCTCGCGTCCTCGGTCGGTGGCTCCCCCACGACCACCTACGCCGAGAACATCGGCGTCATGGCGGCCACCCGGGTCTACTCCACGGCCGCCTACTACGTGGCTGCCGCGGTGGCGATCGTCTTCGGGCTCTCGCCCAAGTTCGGCGCCCTGGTGGCGTCCATCCCCGGCGGCGTCCTGGGCGGGATCACGGTCGTGCTCTACGGCATGATCGGCCTGCTCGGCGCCAAGATCTGGAAGGAGAACGGGGTCGACTTCGGCAACCCGATCAACCTCGTGCCGATCGCCGCCGGCATCATCATCGGCATCGGCAACGTCAAGGTCGACATCACCGAGGACTTCTCGCTCACCGGGATCGCGCTCGGCACCATCGTCACCATCGTGGGCTACCACCTGGCGCGCGCGATCGCCCCGAAGGAGCTGCGTGAGCGGGCCGACGGAGCCGGAGGAACCGCGATCGCGGTCGGTGACTACACCTACGGCGACAGCGACGGGGTCGACGACCTGTACCAGGAGGGCTACCCGGGCGCCCCTGGCGAGCGCGACCCGGAGCGCGACCGGCGCCCCTGACCGGCACGCACGTGACCGCCCCGCCCGGGGGCCGAGACCTCCCGGGCGGGGCGGTGCCTTTCCCCGGACCCCACGAAGAGGCAGGATCGCTCAGGTGAAACCAGCACCGTTCGTGCACCACGCACCCCGCACCGTCGACGAGGCCGTGGCGGTGCTCGCCGAGGTCGGTCACGACGGCAAGGTGCTCGCCGGCGGGCAGAGCCTGATCCCGGTGCTCAACATGCGGCTGGCCAGCCCCGGTCACCTCGTCGACGTCAACGGCGTCGCCAAGCTGGATGCCGTCGACGTCACCGACACCTGGGTCCGGGTGGGGGCGCTGGTGCGCCACGCGGGGCTGGAGCGACACGATGGCGCCGCCGCGGCCCTGCCCCTGCTGCGCCAGGCGGTGCGCAACGTGGCGCACCCCGCCATCCGCAACCGCGGAACCACGGTCGGCTCGATCGCGCACGCCGACCCCGCCGGCGAGATGCCCACCGTGCTGGTCCTGACCGGGGGCGTCGTCGAGGCCGTGGGGGCCGGCGGTCGCCGCGAGATCGCCGCCGCCGACTTCTTCGAGGGGCCGCTCGAGACGACGCTGCGGCACGACGAGCTGGTCGAGGCGGCGCGCTTCGGGCGGTTCGCGCCGGGTACGCGCACGGCGTTCCTCGAGTCGGCGCGGCGCCACGGCGACTACGCCCTCGCCGGGGTGGCCGTCGCGGTCGAGGTGGGCGACGGCGGTGAGGTGGGGGCGGCCCGGGCGTCGTTCGTGTCGGTGACCCCGGTGCCCACGGTGCTCGACCTCTCCCCGGCGCTGGCCGGATGGCGAGCCGGTTCACCGGTTCCCGTGGCCGTCGTCGAGCTGGTCCGCGACCACGTCGAGCCCGAGGGCGACATCCACGCCAGCGCCGACTACCGGCGGATGCTCGCCGCCGAGCTCACCCTGCGCGCCCTCGCCGCCACCGGTGACCACGCCGAGGAGGGAGCCGCGTGAGCCCCGCAGCCGACGCAGCCGCAGCCGCAGCCGACGCAGGCGAGCCGGCCGCCGAGCAGGTGCTCGACATCCGGTTGCGGGTCAACGGTGTCCAGCGCACGGCGCAGGCACCGGCCCGTCGCCTGCTCTCCGACTTCCTGCGCCACGACCTGGCGCTCACCGGCACCCACGTCGGCTGCGAGCACGGCGTCTGCGGCGCGTGCACCGTGCTCATCGACGGCCAGCCGATGCGCTCGTGCCTCATGTTCGCCGTCACCGCGCAGGCCCACGAGGTCACGACCGTCGAGGGGCTGTGCACCGCACCCGATGCCCGGGTCGCCCCCACCGGAGAGTCGATGAACCCGGTGCAGCAGGCGTTCGCCGAGTGCCACGGCCTGCAGTGTGGCTTCTGCACGCCGGGCTTCCTCACGACCGTCACGGCCTACCTCGACGAGAACCCGGCACCGACCAGCGAGCAAGCGCGAGAGGCGATCTCGGGCAACCTGTGCCGCTGCACCGGCTACCAGAACATCGTCAAGAGCGTGCTGCGGGCCGCCGAGCTCAAGGCCGAGCGCGCCGCCGAGCCGACCCCCGGGGAGCACGCATGACGACGCAGATGTTCGGCGCCCCGGTCAAGCGCAAGGAGGACCCCCGGCTCGTCACCGGCGGCGGCCGCT
>DASSQL010000095.1:0-2444 GCA_035702525.1 Ornithinibacter sp.
CCGAGCTCGCGGGCGATCGGCTCCACCACCTCGATGAAGCCGCCCGACACGACGGCCACGGTGAACCCGAGCCGCTTGAGGGTGCGCACCAGGGTGCGCGCGCCGGGGGTCAGGCGCACGGCATCGCGCACCTCGTCGAGCACCGTCGCCGGGAGCCCGGCCAGGGTCGCCACGCGGGCGTGCAGGCTCTGCGCGAAGTCGAGCTCACCGCGCATCGCCGCCTCGGTGACCGCGGCGACCTCGTCGGCCCGGCCGGCGTGCTCGGCGAGCAGCTCGATGACCTCGTCCTGGATGAGCGTGGAGTCGACGTCCATCACGACCAGCCGTCCGCCGCGCCGGGCCAGGCCCGCCGGGGCGACGGCGATGTCGGCACCGACCTGGTGCGAGACCAGCGCGAGGTCGTTGCGCAGGTCGCCGACCTCGGCGCCCGAGACGTCCAGCTCGACGGTGGTCACCGGGTAGCGGGACAGCCGCCGGATGCGGTCGATGTTGGCGCCGTGGTCGGCGATCGCGGCGGCGACGGCGGCGACGTGGTGCGTCTCGAGCGGGGCGCCCATGACGACGACCGCGGCCCGCCCGGTGCGCCGCGGGGCGTTGTCACCGTGGCCGACCTCGAAGTCGACCCGCATCCCGAGCCGTGAGCCGGCACGGGTGAGCCGGTCGACGAGCACGTTCTCGTCACGACCGGGCGAGAGCAGCAGCGACAGCGCCAGGTGGCCGCGCACGACGACCTGCTCGAGGTCGAGCACGTCGGCCCCGACGGTCGAGGCCGCCTCGAACAGCGCCTTGGTCACGCCCGGGCGGTCGGGTCCGTTGAGGGTGACGAGGAGGGTTCGCGCGTGCGGGTCGGGCAGGGGAGCGGCCGGTGGCTCGATCGGGGCGGGGGGCACCCGTGCAGGCTATCGACCGTGGGCGTCGCGCCAGGCGACGAGGTCACGCACCGGACCGAGGTCGTAGTCCGGGCCGCCCAGGCCGACCGTGAACAGGCGGGTGCCGACGTCGTGCAGGGCCTGCGCGCCGGCGGCGTAGTCGCCGACGTCCTCCGGGAGCCGGCCGGGTGTCGGCGAGACGCCGGACGAGCGCTCGATCTCGGCCGGGTCGCGCCCGACCTTCCGGCACCACTCGTCGAGCACGGCGTGCTTGTGCGCGATGGCGTCGGGCCGGCCGAAGCCGTGCCAGATGTCCGCCTGCTCGGCGACGATCCGCAGTGTCTTGCGCTCACCGCCACCGCCGATGAGCACCGGGATGTCACGGGTGGGGGTCGGGTTCAGCTTCGCCCAGCGCGCCTTGATGAGCGGCAGGTCGCGGTCGAGCGCGTCGAGCCGGCCTCCGGGCGTCCCGAACTCGTAGCCGTACTCGTCGTAGTCGCGCTCGAACCAGCCCGACCCGATGCCGAGGATGAGCCGGCCCTCGCCGCCCTTGGCGCTGATGTGGTCGACCGTGCGGGCCATGTCGGCGAGCAGCTGCGGGTTGCGGTAGCTGTTGCAGGTGACCAGCGCACCGATCTCGACCCGCGAGGTCGCCTCGGCCCAGGCCGCCAGCACCGTCCAGCACTCGAAGTGCGCGCCGTCTGCCGCGCCGTAGAGCGGGAAGAAGTGGTCCCAGGTGAAGATCACGTCCACGCCGAGCTCCTCGGCGTCCGCGCAGGCCTGCCGGATGGCGGCGTACGTGGCGTGCTGGGGCTGCAGCTGGACCCCGATGCGGATCGGTCGGTCGCCCCCGGTCACGGGGTGACCACCTGGCCCTTGCCGACGACGGTGATGCCGGACTCGGTGACCGAGAAGCCGCGCGCCTCGTCGTGCTCGCGGTCGAAGCCGATCGACGTCGCCTCGGGGATCGTGACGTTCTTGTCGATGATCGCCCGCTGGATGCGGCAGTTCCGCCCGATCTGCACGCCGTCGAGGATCACGCTGTTGTCGACCTCGGTGTAGCTGTGCACGTGCACGTCGGGGGAGACGACCGAGCCGTTGATCCGCGCGCCGGAGATGACGACGCCGGGGGAGACCGCGGAGTTGAGCGCCTCGCCGAACCGGCCGTGGTGGCCGTGCACGAACTTGGCCGGCGGGTACGGGCCGTAGCTCGTGTAGATCGGCCAGTCGTAGTTGTAGAGGTTGAAGATCGGGTGGATCGACACGAGGTCCATGTGCGCGTCGAAGTAGGAGTCCATGGTTCCCACGTCGCGCCAGTAGCCCATGTCGCGCTCGGTGCCGCCGGGGATCACGTTGTTCTTGAAGTCGTAGGCGAAGGCGGCGCCCTGCTCGACCAGGGCCGGCACGATGTCGCCACCCATGTCGTGCTTGGACCCCTCGAGCGTGGCGTCCGAGTGGACGGCATCCATGAGCACGTCGGCGTCGAAGACGTAGTTGCCCATGCTGGCCAGGATCTCGCCGGGGGAGTCGGGCAGGCCGTCGGGGGCGGCCGGCTTCTCGAGGAACGCGCGGATC
>DASSQL010000096.1:0-2315 GCA_035702525.1 Ornithinibacter sp.
GAGAACCGGGTCGACGACCTCGTCGTGGACGACGGGCGGTGGCCCGCCTTCGCCCGCGAGTGCCGCGAGGAGGGCATGCGCAGCCTGCTCGCGCTGCCCCTCGTCAGCGGGAGCGAGTGCGTGGGGGCCATCAACCTGTACGGGTGGGCGCCCTACGCGTTCGACGCGTTCGACGCCTCCCTCGTTCGGGTGGCGGCATCGCGGTGCGCGGATGCCGTGGTCGCGGTCTCCGCGCTCGACGGCGTGCGTCGCCTCGCTGGGCAGCTGGAGCAGGCGATGGCCAGCCGGGCGGTCATCGAGCAGGCGAAGGGCGTCATCATGGCGATGCGCGGGGTGCCAGAGCATGAGGCCTTCGAGGTGCTGCGCAAGACCTCGCAGGACCGCAACATCAAGGTCCGCGAGCTGGCCCACCAGATCGTCACCGGTGTCGTCACGCGGGAGGAGCCGGGGCGCGCCTGAGCGCTGCCCTAGCATCGAGCCATGCCGCGACCCCATGCCGCAGCAGTGCTCGAGGACGCCTACAACGGGCGCAAGGGCCGCGTGCTGCGGTCGCGCGGGTGGACGACCCGCGTCGTGCCGCTCACCGGCTACGGCAGCGTGACCCAGCTGCGCGTGTTCGGCCGCGTCATCATGACCCGTGGCCGCCCCGAGGACGAGCCCGAGGAACCCACGTACGCCGCGCGGCTGCGGGCGGTCGAGCTCGAGACCCGGGGGTGGAAGGCCTTCTTCGCCACGCCCGCGGTCGACGAGCCGGTGACCGTGCGGGTCGACCAGCGGATCGTCACCACGCGCACCGACCGGGGTGGCTACATCGACCTCACCGTGCGCGGCCACGGGCTGTCGCCGGGGTGGCACCGCATCTTCATCGGGTCGCCCGGCGCCGAGACCATCGACGTGCCGGTGCTGGTGGTGGGCAGCACGGTGACCCACGGCATCATCAGCGACATCGACGACACCGTGCTGTCGACGTCGCTGCCCCGGCCGATGATCGCGGCCTGGAACACGTTCATGCGCTCGGAGGGCGCCCGACGGCCCGTGCCGGGGATGGCGACGATGTACCGCGAGCTGCTCGCCGAGCACCCGGACGCGCCCGTCATCTACCTGTCGACCGGGGCGTGGAACACCGCGCCGCTGCTCACCCGCTTCCTGCGCCGCAGCGGTTTTCCCGCCGGCCCGATGCTGCTCACCGACTGGGGGCCGACCAACTCGGGCTGGTTCCGGTCCGGTCAGGAGCACAAGCACGCCCAGCTGCACCGGCTCGCCCGAGAGCTGCCCAACGTGAAGTGGCTCCTCGTCGGCGACGACGGCCAGCACGACCCGAAGATCTACACCGAGTTCACCGGTCGGCGCCCGGACCGGGTGCGCGGCATCGCGATCCGTGAGCTCTCGCCGAGCGAGCAGGTGCTCTCGCACGTCATCCCGGTCGCCAACGACGACCTGGTGCCCGCGCCGACCGACGAGCTCGAGGTGCCCGTGGTGCGGGCGCCCGACGGGTACGGCCTGCTGCGCCAGGTACGGATGATCTGGGATGCCGAGGTGCCGCACCGCACGCTCGCACAGCGGGCGTCCGCTGCGGTCCACCCGCTCGAGGAGCCGCCGGCATACCTCCTCCCCGAGCCCGACGAGCGGTAGCGTCGGCCCATGCCCGAGCTGCCCGAGGTGCAGGCCCTCGTCCACTTCCTGGCCGAGCGCACCGACGGGCTCGTCGTCACCGGCGTCGAGCTCGGCTCGATCTCGGTGCTCAAGACCTTCACGCCGCCACCTCAGGCCCTCGTGGGCGCGCCGGTCGACGGGGTCTCACGCCACGGCAAGTTCATCGACATCGACTGCGGCGGAACGCACCTGGTCTTCCACCTGGCGCGCGCGGGGTGGCTGCGCTGGTCCGACGCCATCCCGGCGACCGTGCTGCGCCCGGGCAAGTCGCCCATCGCGCTGCGGGTTCGCTTCGACGACGGGTCGGGCTTCGACCTCACCGAGGCGGGCACCAAGAAGCGGCTCGCGGCCTACGTCGTGAACGACCCCGCTGCGGTGCCCGGCATCGCGTCGCTCGGGCCCGACCCGATGGCCGACGCGTTCACCCTCGAGGTGTTCGCGGCGATCGCGGCCTCGCACCGGATGCAGGTGAAGGGGATGCTGCGCGACCAGTCGATCATCGCCGGTGTCGGCAACGCCTACTCCGACGAGGTGCTGCACGTCGCCAAGCTGTCGCCGTTCGCCATCGCCGCGAAGCTCGGTGACGCCGAGGTCGAGCGCCTGTACACCGCGCTGCGGGGGACGCTGGCCGCCGCGGTGGCCGCGGCCTCCGGCAAGCCCGC
>DASSQL010000097.1:0-7059 GCA_035702525.1 Ornithinibacter sp.
CGCGGCCGCCAAGGGGCGGTTGCACGAGGCACCGGTGCTGCGGTGGTCCGAGGAGGCGGCCGTCACGGTGGTCGTCGCCGCCGACAACTACCCCGGCACCCCGCGCACCGGCGACCCGATCACCGGGCTCGACGACCTGCCCGGCGCTCCCGAGACGTACGTGCTGCACGCCGGCACCGCCCGCGACGCCGACGGGCTGCTGGTCTCGGCCGGCGGTCGGGTGCTGTCGGTGGTCGCCACCGGGGAGACGCTGGCGCAGGCGCGCGAGCGGGTCTATGCCGCGGTCGAGGCCGTCGAGCTGCCCGGCTCGCACCACCGCACCGACATCGCGCTCAAGGCAGAACGCGGCCAGGTCACCGTCTGACCCGAGTCGGGTGCCGAAGTGGCTGCCCCGGCGACCACCTGAGCACCCGACTCCGGTCAGTTGAGGCGGCGGGTGTTCTCCGGGATGCCGCCGCCGGCGCGCACGTCGGCGGCCAGGTCGGCCAGCGCGGTGAGCGCGACGTTCTGGCTCCACGGGCCGTACGACACCCGTGCCACCCCGAGCCGCTGCATCGTCTCGAGCGGCAGCGCCCCGGGGATGCCGATCAGGTTCACCTTCTGCGGCCCGAGAGCCTCGACGAGCGCCGTGACGGTCGCCTCGTCGAGCAGACCGGGCGCGAAGAAGGTCGAGGCGCCGGCGTCGAGGTAGGCCCGGCCACGCTCGATCGCGTCGGCCAGCACCTCCGCCGGGTCGCGGTCGCCGGCGCGCAGGAAGGCGTCGGTGCGGGCGTTGAGCACGAACGGGATGCCGGCCCGCTCACCCGCCGCGACGACATCCGCAACCGCCTGCACGGCATCCGGCAGTGGCTTGAGCTGGTCCTCGAGGTTGGCACCGACGATGCCCACGTCGATGGCGCGGGCGATGGTGCCGCCGGGGTCGCCGTAGCCGGCCTCGAGGTCGGCCGTGACCGGGAGGTCGACGGCGCCGGCGATGCGGCCGACGGCCTCGATCATCAGGTCGCGGGGGATCTGCTCGCCGTCGGGGTAGCCGTACGACGCGGCGACCGAGTGGCTGGCGGTGGCCAGGGCGGTGGTGCCGGGGGTGTCGGCGACGACCTTGGCGGAGATCGCGTCCCAGACGTTGACGAGCAGGAGCAGCTCGGGGTCGGCGTGCAGTCGCTGGAGCTCACGGGCCTTGTCGAGGGTGTTCATCCGCCGAACCTACGTCAGACCGGGCGCGTCGGCGAGGGCGTCGTGCGCGTCGGCCAGGTGGTCGAGGTCGGCGAGGTCGAGCACCTGCAGGTAGAGGCGGGTGGTGCCGACCTCCGCCAGCCGGCCGAGCCGGTCGCGCGCCTGCTCGAACGTGCCGGCGATGCCGTTCTCGACGAGCTCGTCGACGTCGCGGCCGATCGCCTCCGCGCGGCGTCGCACCGTGGCGTCGTCGCGCCCGAGGCACAGGACCTGCGCGGCGGAGTGCACCAGCGTGGCGGGGTCGCGGCCGATCTCGGTGCACACGGCATCCACCTGCTCGAAGAGGCGGCCGGTCTCCTCCACCGACCGGAAGCCGGCGTTGAAGTCGGTGGCGTAGCGGGCGGCGAGGGTGGGGGTGCGGCGCTTGCCGCCACCGCCGACGATGATCGGCACACCGCCGGGCTGCACCGGCTGGACGAGCCCGGGGTTGGCGCGCACCGGGTAGTGCGGCCCGTCGTGCTCGAAGGCCGACCCGGCGGGGGTCGACCACAGGCCGGTGATGACGGCGAGCTGCTCCTCGAGCCGGTCGAAGCGCTCGCCGAGCGGGGGGAAGGGGATGCCGAAAGCGGCGTGCTCCTGCTCGAACCACCCTGTGCCCAGGCCGAGCTCGACCCGGCCGCCGCTCATCTGGTCGACGCCGGCGACGGTCACCGCCAGTGGCCCGGGCAGCCGGAACGTGGCCGAGCTGACCAGGGTGCCGAGCCGGATGCGGCTCGTGTCGCGGGCCAGCCCGGCGAGGGTGGTCCAGGCGTCGGTCGGCCCGGGGGCGCCGTCGCCGGACATGGCCAGGTAGTGGTCCGAGCGGAAGAAGCCGTCGAAGCCGAGCTGCTCCGTGGCCCGCGCCACGGCGAGGAGGTCGTCGTAGGTGGCGCCCTGCTGGGGCTCGGTGAAGATCCGGAGGTCCATGCCCCCCACGCTAGGCGGCGTGGGCGGTGCGACCGGCCGCGAGGGCCGCGACGAGTGCGCAGGCCGCCCCACCGGCCATGAGCAGGCCGAACGCGAGGCCGTCGGTCTCGGCGCCCCGCAGCGCCACCACCGCGCCGACGACCCCGGTCGACAGGGCCACCCCGGTCGAGATCGCCAGGCCCTGGGCGGCGCTGACCCGCCCCTGCTCGGAGACCGGTGCCAGCGAGAGCAGCTGGGTCGACAGGGTCGGCGACACGATGCCCATGCCGAGCGCGGCCACGGCCCACGCCAGCATCCCCGGCACCAGCCCGATGACGTCGAGCGAGAGCAGCACCGGCCCCAGTGACCCGACGGCGATGAGGCCCGCACCGATCGCGGCCCGGGTCGGCGCGCTCACGTCGGCCTGCACCCGGTTGGTGCTGTTGAGGAACGACCCGGCCGCCCAGAGGCAGCCGGTGACCGACAGCGAGACGCCGGCGACGGCCGTGGAGGCGCCATGGGTCTGCACCAGCATCAGCGGGATCAGCCCGGCCACGGCGGTGAACGCGGCCGACACGAGCATCCGCACCGCGATGACGCTGGGCACCCCGCGGGCCAGCCGCACCACACCGTGGGGGAGTGCGCGCACCGCGCCGACGACGACGAGCACCGCACCGGCCGCGATGACCACGACCCCCGCGAGGCGGGTGTCGGCGTCGGAGAGCAGCGGCGCCGAGAAGGTCGTCACGGCCAGGCCCGCGGCGAGCAGCAGCGCGGCGACGACCCTGCGACGCTCGGATGCCGTGGCCTCGGCACCCGTGGCCGACGCACCGCCCGCGTGGGTGCGGCGAAGGGCCGGGCGCAGCAGCACCAGCGCCACCGGGGCGACGAGAAGGGGAGCGACGAACACCGTCCGCCAGCCCCACAGGCCGTCGATGGCACCGGCCAGGCTCGGGCCGAGGAGGGACGGCAGGATCCAGGCCGCCGCGAACGAGGCGAAGATCTTCGCGCGCAGCGCCTCGGGGAGGGCCTGGGCGACGAGCACCATCAGGGCGGTGTCGATGAGCGCCTCGGCCGCCCCGGAGGCCGCCCGCCCGACGACGAAGACCCCCATGGTGGGGGCGAGCCCCGACACGACCTGGGCCACGACGAACGACGCCATGCCCCACAGCAGCACCGGCCGCGGGCCGGCGCGGTCGGTCCAGCCGCCGGACCAGGCCATCGCGATGGTGAAGGTCACCAGGGTGGCGCCGGTGGACGCCCCGAACAGGGCCCAGCCGTCGAGCTCGCGCACCACGGTCGGCAGGATCGTGCTGACCGCGCGGTTCTCGAAGGCCGCGAGGGTCACCAGCGCGACGACGCCGACGACGACCGGGAGGTTCGCAGGGGCGAGGAGCCGCACCGGGCGCTCGGGGCTGTCGGCCGCAGGGGTGGGCGTGGCGGTCCCCGAGGTCGTCATGATCCCATCCTGGAACCTCTAGTGCACTTGAGGTCAAGTCGACTACCGTCGGGCGCGTGGACCGACACGACCTGCTCACCATAGGTGAGGTGGCTTCCCGGTCAGGGGTGTCGGTCGCGACGGTGCGGTTCTACGAGGAGCGCGGCCTGGTGTCGTCGGTGCGCACCGGCGGCAACCAGCGCCGGTTCGAGCGGCACGTGCTGCGTCGCATCGCGGTGGTGCGGGCCGGCCAGCGGTTCGGGCTCACCCTCGCCGAGGTGGGGCAGGCGCTGGCCACGCTGCCCGTCGACCACCCCCCGACCAAGCGCGACTGGTCGCGGCTGTCCGGGCGCTGGCACGACCTGCTCACGGCCCGGATCGAGGCGATGACCAAGGTCCGCGACGACCTCGAGTCGTGCATCGGCTGCGGCTGCCTGTCGCTGCGCGCCTGCCCGGTCTACAACCACGACGACGAGCTCGCTGCGCAGGGCCCGGGCCCGCAGCGCTGGCCCGCAGCCGCCCGCGGCCCCGCCTGAGCACCCGACTCCGGATGCCGGGGGTCAGCTGCCGACGGTGACCGCCTCGGCCTCCTCGATCGAGCCGGCCGGGTCGAGCTCGTGGTCGACACCGTGCAGGTGGGCCCGGCCGGAGAGCAGCACCGCGACGCCGGCCAGCACGGCGACCGCGCCGACCCAGAACGGCAGGTGCACCGACGTCTCGCCGAGCTTGCCGGCCATGTAGGGCGCCACCGCACCACCGGCGAACCGAACGAAGCTGTAGGCCGACGAGGCGACCCCACGCTCGACCGGCGACACGGTCATCACGGTCTCGGTGATCAACGTGTTGTTGACCCCGAGGAAGCCACCGGCCACCACGACCCCCACGATGAGCACCGCCTTGCTGTCGGTCCACAGGGCCATCGCCGCGAGCACCGCGGCGAACCCCACGAGGGCGACGACGATGCCGGGCACGGTGCCGATCCGGCGCTGCACCCACGGCGCGATGAGCACCGACGCGATCGCCAGGAACAGCCCCCAGCCGAAGAAGACCAGGCCGGTGCCGTGCGCCGACAGGTCGAGCGGGAACGGGGTGAAGGCGAGCAGGGTGAAGAAGCCGACGTTGTAGAGCAGCGCGGTGACGGCCACGGTCGCAAGGCCCCGGTGCCGCAACGCCCTGAGCGGCGCGCTGAGCGAGGTCGGCGGGGTGTCGGGGCGGCTGTCGGGCAGGGTGACCCAGGTCGTGACGAGCGCGATGAGCATCAGGGCGCTGACGCCGAAGAACGGCCAGCGCCACGAGATGCCGCCGAGCACGCCACCGAGCAGCGGCCCGGCCGCGATACCCAGGCCGAGGGCCGCCTCGTAGAGGATGATCGCCTGCGCCACCGACCCGCGCGCCGCCCGCACGATGGTCGCCAGCGCGGTCGCGATGAACAGGGCGTTGCCCAGCCCCCAGACGGCGCGCCACCCGACGACGCCGGCGATGCTGTCCTGGGTGCCGGCCAGCCCTGCGCCGATGATGATCACGGTAAGGCCGAGCAGGAGGGTGCGCTTCGGGCCGATCCGGCTCGACACCCAGCCGGTGCCGAGCATCGCGACGCCCATGACGGCCATGTAGCTGGTGAAGAGCAGCGAGACCTGCGACGGCGTCGCGCCGAGCTCCTCGGCGATCGGCTTGAGGATGGGATCGACGAGGCCGATCCCCATGAAGGCGACGACGCACGCGAACGCGACGCTCCAGACGGTCTTGGGCTGGCGCCACATGGTCAGTGGTCCTTCCGGTCGGGGGTGGTGGGGTGGTGCCGGGTCGCGTCGAGCAGCTCGCCGAGCAGGGCGACGGCATCGCGCAGCCGCCCTGCGTCGGGGTGCACGGCATCCAGCACGGGTTCCAGGGCGGCGCCGCGGGCGCGGCGCAGGCGGGCGAGCGCGGCAGCACCGTCGGGGGTGAGCCCGACGAGGCTGGCCCGGGCGTCCGCCGGGTCGGGGGTGCGGGTGACGAGGCCGTCGGCCTCGAGCCGGTGCACCTGGGCGGTCATCGACGGCTGGCTGCAGTGGTCGGCCTCGGCGAGGGTGGTGATCCGGGCGGCCCCGAGGTCGTCGACGAGGGCCAGCACGCGCGCCTGGGCGTACGGCAGCCCGAGGTCGGCGTGCTGCGACGCCCAGCGCGACAGGCGGGCGGCGCTGCGCAGCAGCTCGTCGGCGAGGGCGTCGGTCGGGGTCATCCCACGATATTTACATAGGTTTCCTATGTAATCAAGCCGAGGTCCGGGTGCCCGGGTCCCCGGCCACCCGGATGACATGTGTCATGGGCAGGACGTGACAGCCCACCCGTGACGCCGGGCTGCCCGTGGAGGAGGCTCGAGCCCATGAACACACCACCCACTCCCGCGGTGCGCCTGCGCGGGGTCACGAAGGACTTCGGTGACGTGCACGCGGTCCGGGGGATCGACCTCCAGATCCAGCCCGGCGAGATGGTGGCCTTCCTCGGCCCCAACGGCGCCGGCAAGACCACCACGATCGACATGGTGCTGGGCCTGTCGCACCCGACCTCCGGTGAGGTCGAGGTGTTCGGCATGGCCCCGCGGCACGCCATCGCACGTGGCCTGGTGGCCGCCGTGATGCAGACCGGCGGCCTGCTCAAGGACCTCACCGTCCGCGAGACGGTGCAGTACACCGCGAGCCTGTTCGCCGACACCAAGCCGGTGGATGCCGTGCTCGAGAGCGCCGGCATCAGCGAGATCGCGGGCCGCAAGGTGGCCAAGTGCTCCGGCGGTGAGCAGCAACGGCTGCGGTTCGCCATGGCGCTGCTGAGCGACCCGGCACTGCTCCTGCTCGACGAGCCGACCACGGGGATGGACGTCGAGGGGCGGCGCTCGTTCTGGAACGCGATCCGCGAGGACGCCCAGCAGGGCCGCGCGGTGCTGTTCGCCACGCACTACCTCGAAGAGGCCGACCTCTACGCCGACCGGATCATCCTGATCAGCAACGGCGGCATCGTGGCCGACGGCACCGGCAGCGAGATCAAGGCGCTGGCCTCCGGCCGCACCGTGCGCGCCACCCTGGCCCGGCCCGACACCGCCGCGCTGGGGGCGCTCGGCGGGGTCGAGCACGTCGAGCTGCGCGGTGAGCAGGTCTACGTCCGCGCCCAGGACAGCGACCTCGTCGCGCGGTACCTGCTCACCGAGACCGACGCCCGCGACCTCGAGATCACCACCCACGGCCTCGAGGACGCCTTCCTCAGCCTGACCGGCCGCACCACGTCCGAGGCCGGGCCCCAGGCCCGACCCGGGCCGGAACGCGACTCCGACCCCGAGCTCGAAGGAGCAGTGCGATGACCACGGCCCAGCCCGTCCTCCCCGCCGAGCGGCGCGTGCCGAGGTTCGGCGGACTCAACCCGACCCTCGTGCGCATCGAGCTCACCCGGATGCTCCGCAACCGCCGCACGATCATCTTCGCCCTGGTCTTCCCCGCCGCGATGTTCTTCGTCTTCGGATCCGGCAGCGGCGG
>DASSQL010000098.1:0-5341 GCA_035702525.1 Ornithinibacter sp.
GAGGTCGGAGCGAGCCGGCCACGTCGAGAGGGAGAGCGATGACCGCCACGGACAGCGAGACCGGGTTCAGCGCGCAGGAGCGCGCCGCGATGAAGGAGCGCGCCGCCGAGCTGCGCGCCGAGGGCAAGAAGGGCGCCAAGAAGGCCGACGGCCTGCAGGCGGTGCTCGACGCGATCGCGAAGATGGCGCCGGACGACCGGGCGCTCGCCGAGCGGGTGCACGTGGCCATCACCTCGAACGCCCCCGAGCTCGAGCCGAAGACCTGGTACGGCATGCCCGCCTACGCGAACGCCGACGGCAAGGTCGTCGTCTTCTTCCAGGACTCGGGCAAGTTCAAGTACCGGTTCTCGACGCTGGGGTTCCAGGACGCCGCGAACCTCGACGACGGCGACTTCTGGCCGACGTCGTACGCGATGCTGAGGTGGAGCGCGAAGGTCGAGAAGCAGGTCGTCGCCCTGGTCAAGGCCGCCGTGGCCTGAGCCGCTCGCGCAGTCGAGGTGGTCCTCCGGTCCCGGGCGCCGGCGTACCACCTCGAACCGGGGTGCGTCAGGCGACGTCCATCGGCTGGCCGCCGGTGATCCGGATCAGCTCGTCGTAGGTGGTCGCGAACACCGAGTGGCTGTGGCCGGCGGCGGCCCACACCGTGGCGTAGCGCCCGAGGGTGACGTCGATGATGGTGCGCAGGTGCTGCGGGTGGCCGACCGGGGCGACCCCGCCGATCGCGAACCCGGTGTGCTCGCGCACGAACGCCGGGTCGGCCTGCTCGATGCGCGCCAGACCGGCCAGGGCGGCCACCTTGTCGGTGTCGACCCGGTGGCTGCCGGAGGCGAGCACGAGCAGGGGCTGCACGTCGCCGTCGTGGCTGGTCGAGACGAAGACCAGGCTGTTGGCGATCTCGGCGGGGGAGACGCCCAGCGCCTCGGCGGCGGCCTTCGCGGTGCGCACGGCCAGGGGCAGGTGGCGCACCTCGGGCGTGACGTGGTGCAGGGCGAGGGTGTCCATGACCGACCGCACGCCGGGGTGTCCGGACAGGTCGCGCGAGAGGGTCGGCTCGCTCGGCTCTGGGCTCATGTCCCAAGGGTAGTGACGCGCCGCCCGCGGCACGGGGGGTTCAGCGAGCGCGGTGGATGCCGTAGAAGCTCACGAGCTCGCTGCGGGCTCTGGTTCGTCTGCGGGGATGGCGGCGATCTGCGGGGGTGGCGGTGTCACAGCACCGCCACCCCCGCGGGTGGACCAGAGCCGGGCGGGTGGACCAGAGCCGGGCGGGCGGGGCGCGCCCGACCCGATCGCCGCGTCGACGTCACCCTTCCCGGGGCCGTGCCATCCTGACGTCCGACGCCGACCTCAAGGAGAGCAGCAGATGATCCTCATCACCGTGAAGTTCCCGATCCGCGAGGACCGGCTCGACGCGTGGGGCGAGCTGTCGGCGTCGTACGCGCAGGCCGTCAACGCCGAGCCGGGGTGCGTGTTCTTCGAGTTCTCGCGCAGCCTCACCGAGCCGAACACCTTCGTGTGCATCGAGGGCTTCCGCGACTCCGCGGCCGGTGGTGAGCACATGGCCCAGGAGCACGTGGCGCGGTTCATGCAGGAGATGCCCGACATCGTCGCGGCCCGCCCGCAGATCATCTACGTCGACGCCGACGAGGTCACCGGCTTCGGCCCGATGGGCGAGATCTCACCGCGCGAGCCCTGACCCGACCGTGTCACCACACACGGAGCACCCACCCGGGCCCGGAGCCCGCCGTCGGTGTCCTACGGCGTGGGTTACCGCGCAGGAACCGCTGTGATCGCGACGAGTACCACGCGGTAGCCCGCGCCGAACCGCCGCCGACCTGGCTGCCGTGCGAACCCGCATCGACCCACAGGTCACGCCGGGTCCACCGACCACGCGACGTCGCGCCGGGTCCACCGACCACGCGACATCCCTTCGGGTTCACCGACCACGCGACGTCACTTCGGGTTCACCGACCACGCGACCGCTTCGAGGCTCCGGCGTGTCGTGGACGGCGCGCTGAACGGGCTTGACGCGATGTCGGGACCCGGGGTTACAGTGGTCGGAGTCGAACAGGTGTTCGACATCAACCACGTGGTCTCGTCGCACCCGAGGGCCCTTCCGGGGGCCGGTCGGCGATTCCGTCCTGCCCATCGGAGGTGCCCGTGACGCGTCGTCACCACGACCCGGTCGTCGTCCGTGGCGCCGGCGGTTCCCAGCCCGTCGCCGCCCTCGACGGCCCGCGCGACTTCGTCTGGCGCGGCCGGCGCTACACCGTCTGCGCGGTGCTCGACTCGTGGCAGGAACGCCGGGCCTGGTGGCGCGAGGTCGGCGACCAGCCGACCGGTCCCGGCCTGCCGGGGCTGCCGAGCCCGCAGCGCCGGGTCTGGCGGGTCGAGGCCCGCCCACCGTCCGGAACGGCCGGGGTGTTCGACCTCGGCCGCGACGACGACCACTGGCTCCTGCTGCGAGCCCACGACTGACCTGTTGCACCACGCTGTCGCACCACGACCGAGGAGCCCCCGATGAGCCACGCCGCCACCACCCTCGACCTCCTCGACCGCTCCCGCGAGTCCCTCACCAGCGGGTACGCCGCCTCGGCCGCCTCGGCGCGCTACCTCGCCGCCTCGCTGGCCGCGCTGCGGGCCGGGGCGGCGATCGTCGCCGCCCGCTCGGCCGCCCGGCCCGGCGCCGGGCTCGCCTCCGGCGGCGACGGCCCGCACGACGTCTGGGCGCTCACCGCCCGGGTCGCCCCCGAGCTCACCGAGTGGGCGCAGCGGTTCTCCGCCGCCACCGGGCAGCGGGTGGGGGTCGAGACCGGCCTGGTTCGGGTCACCGCCCGCGAGGCCGACGACCTGCTGCGCGACGCCGAGACCTTCGTCGACCTCGCCGCCCGCCGGCTCGGGGTGCCCACCGCGCAGCGCCCGCAGCGCCTCGTGCCCGTGCGCTCGGCCTGAGGGCCGCGATGGACGGCTTCGCCCACCTCCACGTCGCCTCGGGGTTCTCGATGCGCTACGGCGCCTCGATGCCCGAGCACCTCGTCGAGCGCGCCGCCGAGCACGGTCAGGGCGCCCTCGCGCTCACCGACCGCGACGGGCTCTACGGCGCGGTCCGGTTCGCGACGGCGTGCGGGCGGGCCGGCATCGCGCCCGTGCTCGGCGTCGACCTCGCCGTCGAGCCGATCGCGTTCGGTGCGGTGGGTGGGGCGACGGGCACGACGGCATCCGGGCGGCGTCCTGGCTCGGGCACCCGGCCGGATGCCGCCCGCCCGGGTTCGCGTTCGGGCGCCGGGCCGGATGCCGGCCGCCCGGGTCCGCGCTCGCGCACCCCGGTGCGCGGGGGTGCGATCGTCGACCCCCGGCGTCCCCGGGTCACCGTGCTCGCCCGGGGCCGGGGCGGCGGCACCGCCCCCGGCGTCGGCTGGGCGGCGCTGTGCCGGCTGGTCACCGAGACCCACCTGCGCGGCGAGCGGGGCATACCGGTCACCAGCCCCGACCTGCTCGCCACCTGGGCCCACCCCGCCGACCGCGACCTCGTGCGGCTCGGGCACGGTTCTCGCACCCCGCAGGCCCCCGAAACCGTGGGCAGGTCGCACGGCGTCGAGAAGGACGAGCCGAGCCGGCTGCTCGTGCTGCTCGGCCCCGACTCCGACGTCGGCCGGGCGGTGCTCGCCGGGCGGCGCGAGCGGGCCCGCGACCTCCTCGCGGCCTGGCAGGCGCTGCTCCCGCGCGACGGGCTGGCCGTCGAGGTCGTGCACCACGGCGGCCCGGAGGGCACCCCCGGGTGCCGCTCGCACGCCGCCCACCTGCTCGCCCTGGCCGACGCCGCCGGCCTGCCCGCCGTGCTCACCGCCGCGGTGCGCCACGCCGACCCCGACCAGGTGCGCACCGTCGACCTGCTCGACGCCGCCCGCCGGCTCGTCGTGCTCGACTCGCGCCACCTCGACCGGGTCACCGACGCCGGCCACCTCGCGAGCACCGCGGCGATGCACGCGAGCGCCCTCGAGGTCACCGGTGGCGACCGCTCCCGCGCCGACCGGCTGGTCGCGATGACCTCCCTGGTCGCCGACGAGTGCACCCAGCAGGCCCGCCCCGACCTCGGCATCGGCGCGGTGCACCTGCCCGAGGCCGAGGTGCTCGGCATCGCCCCCGGCACCGAGATGCAGGTGCTCGTGCAGCGCTGCCGCGACGCGGTCGGCCGGCGCTACCCCGGGGCCACCGAGGCCGAGCAGCAGGTCGTGCTCGCCCGGCTCGACGACGAGCTGGCGGTCATCGACACCCTGGGCTACCCCACCTACTTCCTCACCGTCGCCGAGGTCACCGACCTGATCCGGGCCCGGGGGGTGCGGGTCGCGGCGCGCGGCTCGGGCGCCGGCAGCCTGGTCAACCACCTGCTCGGCATCAGCGGGGTCGACCCGATCCGGCACCGGCTGCTCATGGAGCGGTTCTGCTCGCCGCTGCGCGCCGAGCTGCCCGACATCGACGTCGACGTCGAGTCGGCCCGCCGCACCGAGATCTACGAGGCGGTGCTCACCCGCTTCGGCGGCGAGCGGGTCACCTGCGTGTCGATGATGGACACCTACAAGGTGCGCCACGCCGTGCGCGACGTCGGGGCCGCGCTCGGGCTGCCGCCGGTCGAGGTCGACGAGATCGCCAAGGCGTTCCCGCACATCCGCGCCAAGGACGCCCGGCACGCCATCGCCGACCTTCCCGAGCTGCGCAGTCGCGGCCTCGACAGCCCGCGGATGGCGGCCTTCTTCGACCTCGTCGAGGCTCTGGACGGCCTGCCCCGGCACATCGCCCTGCACCCGTGCGGCGTCGTGCTGTCCAACGCCGGCCTGCTCGACCGCACCCCGGTCGAGGCGAGCTGGATCGGCTTCCCGATGAGCCAGTTCGACAAGGACGACGTCGAGACCCTGGGCTTCCTCAAGCTCGACGTGCTCGGCATCCGGATGCAGTCGTCGATGGCCCACGCCGTCGCCGAGGTGGCGCGGGTCTCCGGCGAGCAGATCGACCTCGACGACGAGGCCCAGGTGCCGCACGACGACCCCGCCACCTACGAGCTGATCCGCACCACCCGCACCCTGGGCATGTTCCAGATCGAGAGCCCGGGCCAGCGCGAGCTCGTCGGCAAGCTCGGGCCGAGCCGGTTCGACGACCTCATCGTCGACATCTCGCTGTTCCGGCCCGGCCCGGTCAAGTCCGACATGATCACGCCGTTCCTCAACAGCCGGCACGGCTGGAGCGAGCGCCGGTTCCTGCACCCGAGCCTGATCCCGGCGCTCGAGGAGACCGAGGGCGTCGTCGTCTTCCACGAGCAGGTGCTGCTCATCGTCGCCGAGACCACCGG
>DASSQL010000099.1:0-9060 GCA_035702525.1 Ornithinibacter sp.
GGATCATGCTGATCGCCGGCCGGTCCTTCACCGAGCCGGCCGGGTTGTTCCCCTCGAGCTTGGCGAGCAGCACGTTGCCGCGGCGTTCGTTCTCCGGCCCCGGCAGGCGCTGCAGACGCACCAGCGGGGTGCCGCCGATGATGTCCTCCATCGTGGGGTAGGGCGGAGGGTTGCTCACCCGCCGGAGTCTATGGCGCGGCCGCCGAGGAATCGCAGGCGGCGAGCGGCACGTGAGTGCGTTTGGTCGACCGCGTCGCCGAGGTCGCCCTGCGGACGAGAAGGCCGAGGCACAGGATCGCACCGACAACGCCGACAACGCCGACAACGATGAAGAGGACGCTCACGACCGGCAACGGGAAGTAGGCATCCGCGCACGTCGCATCAGGAAGCGGGTCAGGGCGGTCGAAGACGTGGTCTTCCGCTCTGTTGATCCGATGGCGGCGTGCGGAGTCGGTAGCGTCAGGGCATGCCCATCAGACTCGAGAACGTCGGCATCGCTGTGCAGGACCTGGATGCGGCGATCGCCTTCTTCACCGACCTGGGGCTCACCCTTCTCGGCCGTGACACGGTCAGTGGCGATTGGACCGACATTGCGGTTGGCCTCGACGGCAACCACGCGAACATCGCAATGCTCCAGACGCCGGACGGCAACGGTCGCCTCGAGCTCTTCGAGTACATCCACCCCGACGCCATCACGACCGAACCCACCCGACCGAACGACATCGGCATGCACCGTGTCGCCTTCTCGGTCGACGACCTCGATGAGGCTCTGAAGATCGCCGCGGCACACGGCTGCCACCCGCTCCGCGGCGTCGCGACCTACCGGGACGTCTACAAGCTGACCTACGTTCGCGGCCCCAGCGGCATCCTCGTGATGCTCGCGGAGGAACTCAAGAAGGGCTGAGCGTGGTTTGACTCCACCCGGGGAGCTCCCGGTGACCGTCCTCCTGGCCCGACGACCCTTGAGGATCCTTCTCGCCAGCCCAGGCGCACCGGCAAGGGGCGTTGGCCGCCGAGTCCTCGCCCCTCCTGCACGATGCGAGGACTCGGCAACCAAACAGGCCCGGTTGAACAGGCCTTGGCCGCCGTCCGTGGTTCACCCCGTACGACTTACGGCGGACCGGTGACTCCCATCCAGTGGAACCCCAAGGAGCGACCCACGGGGCCCGTTTCGAGAAGCCCAGGCCCCCCAAAGTTGGGGGTTGCACGCAGCAGGTCGTAACGCGCTCGGCGCCATCCGAGGCGGGGGCGGTTCCGACGGCAAGGGCCTGTCGGGCCGGCCCTGAAGGCACCCCTTGCGCGTGGCCGGCTGGGCCGTTGACTTGGACCCCGGTCGGACAGTCCGTGCTCGAATTCGCCGCTGCGACAGGCTGGTTGCGGTGGGTGATCGGGCTGCTAGTGCCATCTCTCACCTCATCGGCCCGATCCCTGTCGGTGGCATCCCTGCGTACAGAGTGCCTTGAGTCCGACAGGCACGGCTGCGCCTCTCCCGCGCCTGCGTGACCTGTACCCGAGATGTCAGGAAGGCCGCGACCCCTTGATTCGATGAGGTTGTCAGGGCCGATGTGGCGGGTCTACGTTTTCGGGTTGTACGTTGCGCCCGCATCAACCGGTAGGGGTAGGAAATGCGCAAGCTTCGGGTCGTGGTGCTAGCAATGACGACAACGGTTCTCGTGACAGGCTTCATCGCCACGACCCCCGCTGGGGCGGGCAGTCGCGGCGGAGGGGAAACGAAGCAGGTGCGTCTCATCGACGACTGCGACCCAGCGACGTTCAATGCAGCGATCGGTCCCGGCACGTGCGTGGGTGACGGGGAGACGACGTTCGAGGACTTCATCGCGCAGCTGGTGGACAACGGATTCAAAGCCAACGAGTCTGCCGATGACTGGGAGTTCAAGCCCGCCGACTTCCACATCGACCGCGGTGACTCAGTCCAGGCAGTGAACAGGGGTGGTGAGTTCCACACGTTCACCGAGGTGGCGCAGTTCGGCGGCGGATGCGTAGAGGTGCTCAATTCGATCCTCGGGTTGACCCCGGTGCCCGAGTGCAACGACCCGAATGTCTTCCCGACGACGGGCGTCGCGCCCGGTGGGACGCTGGACGTGCACGGGCTCGCCCCGGGCACACACAACTTCGAGTGCCTCATCCACCCGTGGATGCAGTCGGTCGTCGAGGTGCGCCCAACGAAGCACGACAACCACGGCTGACCTGGAACGGTTCGTCGGCCTCGACTGACGGCCGAGGTCGACCGGGCCGGATGGGCTGCTGAGGCCACCCGCGTGGCCGCTCTCCACACGCCCACGGACCTCCTGCGGGCTCGTCTGTACATCCCGCCTGTACGCCGCCTCCTGGACGGTCTCCGGCCCGAGGTGACGACCCCGCGGAGGATCCTCACCACGGGCAAATCCTCGCACGGAGGTCAGAGCAGGGCCTCGGCCGCGGCCTCGTCCGACCTTGTCGTTGACCCTTCACATGCGCGTCACAACCGCGAGCCACCCCGGGTTGAATGGGCGGATCATTCCCGGAGGCGCACGGAGGTTCCCATGCAGACTCGCTCGTTCCCCTCCGCACCGGACGGTCGCTCGCCGGCTGGGGCCGAGATCCGTTACCTGCTCGAAGGCGAGACCGGAACCATGATCCACTCCACCGTCCCGCCAGGTCAGGTGAATCGGGCGACGGTCCACGCCACCGTCAGCGAGTTCTGGCACGTGGTCTCGGGTGAGGGGCAGATATGGCGCCGCGACGGCAATGGTGAGGAGATCACCGTCCTGGAGCGAGGTGTGTCGATCGACATTCCCGTCGGGACGGCATTCCAATATCGCTGCAACGGAACCGTGCCGCTCCAGTTCCTCTGCATCAGCATGCCGCGCTGGCCCGGGGACACGGAAGCCGCGATCATCGAGGGGCCATGGAAGCCCACTGCTCCCGGGGAATGAGGGCCGGCCTTCGCCACGGGTGGACACGGGGCGTCGCCGACGGCCATGCCGGCCGCACCGCTGCGCGTGCGGTAAGCCTGAACGGCAGCCTCCCCGAGGAACCGCCCTCCACCCCGGCGTCGAAGCGGTCGGCCAGGCCGTCGCGGTGAGCTTCGCCGGGTACTTCTTCTACCTGATCCGCCGGGCCGCCCGAAGCAACCACATCGGCCAGGCGTTCCGACCGACCGGGGCACACACGCGGCGTCCTGATACGCCACGGCGCCCACCCGAATGATCGCGAGCGACTGACCCACGAGCGCGGTGCCGCGCAGGGTGCCACGATGACCCCATGACGGCAGACCTGCACGTTCTCTCAGCGGGCTACGCGGACGAGCGGGTGGCCAGCACTGTGGTGCTGATCAGCGATGAGGGCCACGCGATCGTTGTCGACCCCGGGATGGTGTCGCACCGCAGCAAGATCCTCGACCCGCTGACCGACCTCGGATTCGCACCCTCCGAGGTCGGTGAGGTGGTGTTCAGTCACCACCACCCGGACCACACGCTGAACGCAGCACTCTTCGAGCGCGCTCGGTTCCACGACTTCTGGGCGATCTACCAGGACGACACCTGGACCGACCGGCCGGCCGATGGCTTCCAGCTCTCGCCGTCGGTTCGGCTGATGGCCACACCCGGGCACTCAGCGCAGGACATCACCACACTCGTCGAGACCGCACACGGCCTCGTCGCCTGCACCCACCTGTGGTGGTCGGCCAACGGCCCGGATGTGGATCCAAGGGCCGAAGACCAGGCCGCGCTCGAGCGGTCCCGCGCCGCGCTCCTCGAGCTCCAACCCGTCCTGATCGTGCCCGGTCACGGTGAGCCCTTTCGACCCGAAGCACTCCAAGCGCGGTGATCGTGTCGCCCGCCCCGTGGTGTACGCGGATTCAAGATGCGCCGTACCGCCACCCACGGGGGCGCCGAGCAGCCCAACCGCTGTGGCGGGGTGGCCGGCCCGATCGTGGATGAGGGGCTACGTCCAGTCAGCCGAATTCGATCGACAGTGGGAGTTCGCGAGGAGTAGACAGTGACCTTCGATCGAGGGGGAACCGATGAAGCGCACTGGTCTGGTCCTGGCACTCGCGGCCGCATGTGCGGTCATGACGGGGTGCTCCTCCTCTGGGGATGAGTCCGCCAGCCCGTCCTCGGCGCCGCCGACCACCACGAGGGGTCCCTTGTCGCTGGTGGTCATCGGTGATTCCATCCCGTTCAACAGCCAGCAAGACTGCCCGAACTGTCGAGGCTTCGTCACCAGGTACGCCGAGGCCCTGGCAATGGCCACCGGCCGGGAGGTCGAGACCAAGAACCGTTCAGAGCACACCGGCCTGACCCTGCCCGGCCTGATGAAGGGTCTGCCTGACCTGCAGGGCGAGCTCAGCGCCGCGGACGCCATCATCATCGGCATCGCCCACAACAGCTTCCCGCTCAACGCCGAGGCGCCCTGCGGGTCCCCGGTCGACCCGGCGACGGGCGCGATCAAGGACTGGTCCAAGGTGGATGCCGCGTGCGCCGCCCAGGCGAGCAAGAAGTCCCGACCCGTGTACGACGAGCTGTACTCGACGGTCGCCGGTTGGCGAGCGGGCAAGCCCACCATCTTGCTCACCCTCAATCGGTACAACGACTGGATCGGCTTCGACCAAGCGAACCTGACGCCGTCGCAGGAGGCCCGGACGGTGGCCTTGCACGACGTGTGGAACACGATGCTGTGCGACTCCGCGAAGGCGAACGGGTTTGACTGTGTGGACGTCTATCACGCCTTCAACGGTGCGGACGGCTCGAAGCCCTCAGGTGACCTCCTCGCCGACGACTACACCCACCCCTCCCAGCCGGGCAACGACAAGATCGCACGGCTCCTCACCGACAGGGGCTACGCGCCCCTGGGATGAGTACGTCTTCCACGTGCCGAGGGCAGCCCTTGCGCGAGGCCCGGTCCGGCAACCGAGGCTGTCGGGCGGGCTCGCCCAGGTTGAGCCCACCTGGCACGAGCCGGGTGGGCTGAACCTGCCCAGAGGGTCAGGGGACGACGACGATGTCGCCGACCATCCCCATGTCGTCGTGGATGGCGCAGATGTAGTGGTACTTGCCGGCGGCGGTGAAGGTGACGGTGAACGGGACCCCAGGGGCGAGCACCCCGCTGTTCAGGTCACCGCCGTCGTAGTGGGTCGGGTCGCCGGAGGGAGCGAGGATGGCGAGTCCGGGCGGTTCGTTGCCGAAGGTGACGGTGTGCGGCGCGCCGGGCCCGGCGGTGGAGAACGAGACGCTCTCGCCCACGTGCACGACGACGTTGTCGCGCACGAAACGCATGACGCCGAAGCCTTCCCCGTCGATCCCGACCAGTACCTGTGAGCCGGTGGTGGCGTGCGCCTGCTTGGCGTGGCGGTAGGCGGTGCGCCCGGCGGAGAGGGCTGCCGTCGCCTGGTGGTTGCCGGCCCGGTTGTAGTCCTGCTGGGTGTACGGGTAGGGAGTGCCGGCCGCGCGGACGTGGACGACACCGCTCATCATCGCGCCGTGCAACAGGCAGTAGTAGGTGAAGTCGCCGGTCGCCGTGAAGGTCAGGTCGTAGCTGGACGCCGGTTCGGTGAAGACGAAGATCGGCTGCGTCGCCATGATCCCGGAGTTCGTGTACGCCGTGCCGTCGTAGCTCGAGGAGCCCTGAGGGGTCGTCTGAGACGGGTCGAACGGGTTGAACTCGGGGAGTGACGCCCCCGGCGCGAGGAACGAAACGGTGTGCGGCTCAGCGCTACCCGCAGTCCAGTGGACAGTGTCGCCGACATCGACCCAGACCTCCTTCGGCAAGAAGGCCATCGCACTGATCGCCATGTCCGGCGACTCGGCGCCGACGCGGACGTGCCAGGTGAGGGGGCCTGCGGCCGATGCCGAGGCGTTCGAGCCCAGAGCGAGAGGTACGGCCAGGGCAGTGACGGCGACGACGACCAGTGCCAGTCGACGCAGCAAGGACGTGCGGTGCATAGCGTGCATTGGTGCTCCTCGGCGGGGAGTTGGGCGGTCGCCACGGGCGCACGCGTCGGTCACCGGCGGGACGTCGATATCCACGCCGGTTCCGGGCCCGAGCCGTGTCCTCTCACCGAAGGACGGCTCTCGCCGTCCCGGCTGGACGACCTTCGACGATGTGTGGTTGAGGGAGACAAACCAAGTAGGTGGCCGTGCCTAGCCGCTCCCGCGGCTCATCATCCGCGGGGACGTCGACCCTGTACATAGTCACTTGGGGCCATGCCAGAGCGGGCGACCTCACGAATGGTGGAGAGATGGTCAGGATGAGCCATATGCCTCCACGTTCGGCGGGTGGAGGATCGCCCCACAGTGGGTGACCACGCCGAGGTGGCGCATGCAGGGGCGCTGCCATCGGCCACGACACGAAGACACGTGCCACTCGGACGGGGCCGGGCCCCGACCGTCCCTGCCCCCTGCCCGGTTCGGGCGGGGAGAACGAGGATACGCAGGGAGAAACACATGAATCCTCACCCATCCTTCTTGTCCGCACGGCGCACGTCGCGGCCACCGGGTGGCCGAGCGAGTCGCAGGCGGGGCCTCGTTCTGGCCCTCGCCGCGGCGCTGGCGATTCCCAGTGCAGTGCTCATCGCGCCGAGCGCCTTCGCGGACGACGGCCCGTTCACCATCGACGGTTCCATCCCCGATGCCGGAACGACGAACCTGCCCGACTTGTTCGGCAACGTCAAAGAGCTCGGCCCGCTCAACTCGAGCACCACGAAGATCGGTGTCATCCACAGTGACACCGTTCCCACCCTCGGGCTGACCAACCCCAACGCCCAGGTCGACCTGCGTCAGGCGTGGCTGGGTACCGCGCGCGACCAAGCCACCCAGCACGACTGGCTCTACTTCGCGTGGGAGCGCGACGCCAACAGCGGCAGCGGCTTCATCGCCTACGAGTTCATGCAGGACCCACCCCCAGCGGCCTGCGCCTACGACACGGCAACCGACGACCAGCTCATCGCAGCCTGCAATCCGTGGGCCAACCGGCGGGCCGGTGACTTCATGATCCTGTGGGACCAGCAGGGCAACAGCCGAGACCTGTACCTGCGCACCTGGACCGGCACGGCGCCGAACCTGACCCTGGGAGCCCCGACGCTGCTCAACAGCGCCGTCTCCCAGGCGCAGTACAGCGCCGACTTCTTCAGGGGCGAGGCCGCGGTGGACCTCACCGCGACCATCTTCGGCGGCAGCACCGCCTGCAAGTCCTTCGCCAACACCATCCCGAGCACGGTGACCGGGAACTCCGACACGGCCGACTACAAGGACACCATCCTCAAGACCGCCCCGCCGATCACGAACTGCACCTCGACGACCGTCACCACGCCCAAGACCGGTGGCGGCGCTGACATTCCTGCGGGTGGCCTGTCGATCGGCACGGGTGTCGTGCCGGTCAAGGACTCGGCCGTCGTGAGCCTGACCGGTGGCACCGCCACCCCCGCCGGCTCGGTCGCGTTCTCGCTGTGCAGGGTCGACTCGCCCGGGCTGTGCGCGACCGGCGGAACCTCCGTCGGCTCCACGAGCCTGTCGGGTTCGGCCTACCCGGTGACGGTGGCCTCGCCCACGGCGTACGTCACCGCGGCCGGCCGTTATTGCTGGCGGGCCACGTTCGGCGGTGACTCCGCCAACGGCATCCCGGGGTCCAGCGACTCACGCTCAAGTGAGTGCTTCACGGTCAACCCGGTGGACCCGACCCTGTCGACCTCCGCTGGTGCCGACGTGTTCCTCGGCCAGGGTGTGACCGACTCGGCGACCCTGGGCGGCGCCGCCACCCAGCCGGCCAACCCGGTCATCAACCTCACCGGAACCGGTGGCGCCGCCGCCGGCGGGACGATCACCTTCAAGCTGTACGGCCCGAGCACCACCGGCTGCGGCGACCTCGTCTACACCTCACCCAACCCCGTGACCGTCTCGGGCAACGGCACCTACAACAGCCCGGCGCCGCAGTTCGCCCCCACAGCGGCAGGCAACTACCACTGGGTGGCGGTCTACAGCGGGAACTCGCCGAACACCAACGGCCTGACCCACAACGCCACGTGCACGGACACCGACGAGGACGTCACGGTCAACACCGTTGCGTCGTCGATGGCGACCGCGCAGTCCTGGGTGCCCGACGACTCGGCCACGATCAGCGCTCCGGCCGGTGGAAACCTCGCCGGTACGGTCTCGTTCAAGCTGTTCGCCTCGAGCGACTGCTCCGGCAGCGCCATCTACAGCACCACGCGACCGGTCACGGGTGCGTCCTCACAGACGGTGTCCACCACGGATGCCGCCACGCAGCCGGCCGCCCAGCTGACCTCCGGGTCGTACTCGTGGCTCGTCGGCTACGACAGCACCAACAACGCGCAGCGCGACATCCCCGAGAGCTGCCACGAGACATCCGTCCTGACGGTCACCAACGGAGGGACGGTGAGCAGCCCGTGACCCTCGCGTGACGACGGGTCCACTCGTCTCGCCGACGCGCGTTCCGTCCTGACGCGGCGGCGAGGACACCAGGCAGGGCCGGCACCCAGAGGCGGAGTGCCGGTCCTGCCCCTCCCCGTGGCCACCGGTGCGGTTCTGGTTGCCGAGGGATCGAGTCGTCCCGGACTGCGAAGAGTCGGTCGATGACGGTGGGATCGCCGTCGGTCTCGACGCCGGCTGCGGTCAGTGCCTGGGCATCGGGGGTGCCGGTGGCGAGCAGGGCCACCGGGCCGGCCAACCTCTCCGGCTCGGTGCGCAGCCCGACCCGCGTCCCTCCCCCGCGAACCGCCGTGGCACTGGCGGGTGCCCCACCCCGTTGCTCGGGGTGGGGCCACCAGTGCCGGGGAAGGGCTGAACCCAACGTCGGGGTCAGCGAGTGGACTGGTCGATCTCGCCGCAGGCGACGGGCAGCGTCGCCTCGAACAGGCTGCTCAGCGAGCTGGCGTCTGCGTCTGCGGGTAGGTCGGCGCCGTGGATCACGATGTGCAGGTTGCCGAGGTTCTTCGCAACGTCCTTGGGCACCACGACGCTGCGGTGGTAGTCGATGTGGCCGCTGCTGTCGGCGGTCAGGAAGCGCTCGAGGCTCAGGCCGCTCGCTGGGCTGGTGTCGCCCGTG
>DASSQL010000100.1:0-4267 GCA_035702525.1 Ornithinibacter sp.
GGCGGTGCTCACCGGGTGTGCCGTCGGAGCAGACGGCTCGGTGCTCGTCAGCGCCTCCGTCGATCGTCGCTGGGCGCCGGGGTGGGAAGGGCTGCCGGCCACCGTGTCGGGTCGGGCCCGGGCCGGTGTGGTCGACGCCGATCCGCCGTGACGTCAGCCGATGCCCGACGGCCCTGACACCGAGCCGCCGTGCGGGTCGGTCAGACCTGGCGGTCGCCCTGCCTCGGGCCGGCGTCGGACGACTCGCGCACCGACTCGCTCGACTCGGCGACCCGGGTGTCACCGGAGACCGAGGTGGTGTCGGAGGCGGTGGTCGCCGGCGTGGTCGAGCGCTGCTCGGCGACCAGCGACTCGGCCTCCTCGCGGCGGCGGCGCTCCTCGGTGAGGGCCTGCTCGCGGGCGGCGAACTCGTCCTGCATGCGCTGCTGCTCCTCGACGCGCTTGGCCTCCGCGGCGGCCGCGGCCTCCTTGGACTCGACCCGGCGGCGCTTGCTGCGGCGCAGGCCGCCGCGCAGCAGCACCCAGCCGAGCCAGAACACCGAGATGACGACCATGCCGGTGATCAGCAGGGTCAGCGGGGGGATGCTCAGCGTGCCGCCGAGCACGTCGATCTGCACGGAGTCCGTGAGCTGGGCGGTGCCGGCGATGAGAACGACACCGGCAGCGGCGGCGAGCAGGACGAGGATGACTCCGAGCAGGACCATGCTTTCGACCCTACCCGCGGCACCGCAGCCGGAACCCCTTGCGCGACGGCCGATTCGAGCGCACCCGAGGGTTCGACGGCAGGATCAGCCCTCAGCCGGCGCCAGGGCCAGCTCGAGCACGGTCACCGCCCCGGCCTTGTCGAGCGGCTCGTTGCCGTTCCCGCACTTGGGCGACTGCACGCAGGCCGGGCAGCCGGTGGCGCACGGGCACCCGAGCACGGCGTCGCGGGTGGCCCGCACCCACGCCTCGAACGCCCCGAAGGCCCGCTCGGCGAAGCCGGCACCGCCGGGGTAGCCGTCGAAGACCATGATCGTCGGCTCGCCGGTGTCGGGGTGCAGGGCGGTGGAGACCCCGCCGACGTCCCAGCGGTCGGAGGTGGCGACCAGCGGCAGCATCCCGATCGCGGCGTGCTCCGCCGCGTGCAGCGCCCCCGGCACCACGGTGGCCTCGACCCCGGCGGCGGCCAGCACGTCCTCGGGCACGGTCCACCACACGGCCTTGGTCGTCAGCGACCGCTCCGGCAGGTCGAGCGGGTGGGTGCCGAGCACCTCACCGGACGGCAGCCGGCGCAGGAAGCCGGTCACCTGCGAGGTCACCCGCACGGTGCCGAACGACACCGCGACCCGGGCCCGACGCTGGGTGCGCTCGCGGCCGAGGATGTCGAACCGGCTCACCGACTGCGCGTGCGTCGACCACCCCGGGTCACCGCGCACCACGTGTGCGGCCCGGGCCTCGAGGTCGAGCTCGGTGACCACCCACGTGTCGCCCTGGTGCACGTGCACCGCACCGGTGTGCACCTGCCCGTGCGCAGACGCCTCGTCGACGGTGCCGAGCACCCGACCGGTGCGTGCCTCGACGACCGCGACCACGTCGGTGGCCCCGCGCAGCGAGATGTGCTCGGCCGGGCGGTCCTCCCTGGCCCAGAACCACCCCGAGGGCCGCCGGCGCAGGATGCCGCTGGTCACCAGCGCGTCGAGCAGCCGGCGCGCGTCGGGCCCGAACATCGGCAGGTCGCTGTCACCCAGCGGAAGCTCCGCCGCGGCGGCGGCGAGGTGCGGCGCGAGCACGTGCGGGTTGTGGGGGTCCATGACGGTGGCCTCGACGGGCTCGCCGAAGATCGCCTCCGGGTGCCGCACCAGGTAGGTGTCGAGCGGGTCGTCGGCGGCGACGAGCACGGCCAGCGACTCCTCGCCCGAGCGCCCGGCCCGCCCGGCCTGCTGCCACAGGCTCGCGCGCCGGCCCGGCCAGCCGGCCATGACCACGGCGTCGAGGCCGCTGACGTCGATGCCGAGCTCGAGCGCGTTGGTCGCGGCCAGGCCGCGCACCGACCCGTCGCGCAGCCCGCGCTCGATCTCGCGCCGGTCCTGGGGCAGGTAGCCGCCCCGGTAGGCCGCGACACCCTCGGCCCGGGCCGGGTCGTCGTGCTCGACCCGCCGGCGAGCGTTGGTGGCCAGTGACTCGGCCCCGGCGCGGCTGCGCGCGAACGCCACGGCCTGCACCCCGTCGAGCACCAGCTCGGCGAGGATCTCGGCGGCCTCGGTCGTCGCCGACCGGCGGTGCCCGTCGACCGTCGCGGGCTCCCAGAGGGCGAAGGTCATCGCCCCGCGCGGTGAGCCGTCGTCGGTGACGGCCGTGACCGGCATCCCGATCAGGCGCTCCGCGTGCACCGCGGGCTGCGACACGGTGGCCGACGCGAGCACGAAGGTCGGGGTGGCGCCGTACCGGGCCGCGACCCGCCGCAGCCGACGCAGCACCGCCGAGACGTGCGAGCCGAACACCCCGCGATAGACGTGGCACTCGTCGACCACGACGTACTCGAGCGAGCGCAGGAACCGCGACCACCGCTCGTGCCCCGGCAGCAGCGAGTGGTGCAGCAGGTCGGGGTTGGTGAGCACGACGTTGGCGTGGTCGCGGATCCACCTCCGCTCGTCGGGCGGGGTGTCGCCGTCGTACGTGGCGGCCCGCACCCCCGGCACCGCCATCGCTTCGATGCGCGCCAGCTGGTCGGCGGCCAGCGCCTTGGTCGGCGCGAGGTAGATGGCCGTCGACCCGCGCAGCCCCGGCGTGGCCGCGCCCTCGGACGCCGCGCTGAGCACGGGTGCGAGGTAGCCCAGGCTCTTGCCGGATGCCGTGCCGGTCGCGATCACGACGTGCTCACCGGCCGTGGCCAGGTCGATGGCAACCCGCTGGTGCGACCACGGCCGCTCCATCCCGGCAGCCAACAGGGCCGACAGGACGGCCGGTGCGACGGAGCCCGGCCACTGCCCCAGGCGGGCCGTCCGGGCGGGCACGTGCTCGACGTGAAGGAGGCGATCGCCCTGCGTGCGGGCCGTGAGAACGGCGAGGTGCTGTGCAGGACTGCTCACGACGGTTACGGTAATCCTTGGTTCCGACAGCCCCCGTCGGACTCGTGACCTGCAGTAAGCACAAGGAGCCACGCCCGTGGAGCTGTCCGTGACCACGTCTCGCCAGGACGACGTCAGTGTCGTGACGGTCGCCGGAGAGGTCGACGTCTACACCGCCGCCCAGCTGCGCGCCGTCCTCGACGAGGAGATCGGGGCCGGCAACGCCCGCCTCGTCGTCGACCTCGACGGGGTCTCGTTCCTCGACTCGACCGGGCTCGGGGTGCTCGTCGGCCGCCTCAAGCTCGTCCGCAACCATTCCGGCTGGCTGCGCATCGTCTGCTCCAACGACCGCATCCTGCGCGTCTTCCGGATCACCGGCCTCGACAAGGTGTTCGGCATCCACGACTCGCTCGAGGAGGCCCTCGCGGCCTGATCCCCCACCGACGGCCCCGCATGCGTGGTCGTCCTGGTGACCTGCGTCACGCCCGGCCGGGTGGAGCGCGTCCGCCCGGGTGCCGGTAAGGTGCGCCCGAACGTCCCAGCCGCAGGCGTACGTCGCCCCGGGACGAACTCATACCCGTCAAGGAGGATGGAATGGCACCCCTCGCGCTCGCACCAGCTGCGACGAGCTCTGCCCTGGACCTCACCGGAATGAACCTCGTGCTCGTCGTCACCGTCGCGGTCATCGCCGTGGTGTCGCTCGTGTTCGGGTTCATCTTCCGGGGTCAGGTCCTCGCCGCAGACCCGGGCACCGACAAGATGCAGGAGATCGGCGCAGCCGTCGAGGAGGGGGCCAAGGCCTACCTCGCACGTCAGTTCAGGACCCTGGTGCCCTTCGTGGTGCTGGTCTTCGGGCTGCTCCTGCTGCTGCCCGCCGACACCGCCGGGGTCAAGTGGGGACGCTCGGCCTTCTTCGTGGTCGGCGCGCTCTTCTCGGCCCTGATCGGCTACATGGGCATGCGCCTGGCCACCAAGGCCAACGTCCGGGTCGCCTCGGCGGCCCGTGGCGAGAACGGCCGCGACGCCGGCATCAAGATCGCCTTCCGCACCGGTGGTGCCGTCGGCATGACCACGGTGGGCCTGGGCCTGCTGGGCGCCTCGGTCGTCGTGCTCCTCTACAAGGGCGACGCCCCCAAGGTGCTCGAGGGCTTCGGCTTCGGTGCGGCCCTGCTCGCGATGTTCATGCGAGTCGGCGGCGGCATCTTCACCAAGGCCGC
>DASSQL010000101.1:0-6245 GCA_035702525.1 Ornithinibacter sp.
AGGTAGCTGGCGGTGGCCTCGCCCTCGAGGTTGGGGTCGGTCGCGATGATCACCTCGGTGACGACGCCGTCGCCGAGCCGCGCGAGCAGCTCGCGCACGCGCAGGTCGTCGGGGCCGATGCCGTCGATCGGGCTGATCGCGCCGCCGAGCACGTGGTAGCGGCCGCGGAACTCGCGGGTGCGCTCGATGGCGACGACGTCCTTGGGTTCCTCGACGACGCAGATGGCGTGCACGTCGCGGCGCGGGTCGAGGCAGATCCGGCAGCGGGTGGCCTCGGCGACGTTGAAGCACAGCTCGCAGAACCGCACCTTGTCCTTGACCTCGGTCAGCGACAGCACGAGCCGGTCGACGTCGGCCGGGTCGGCCTGCAGCAGGTGGAACGCGATGCGCTGCGCGCTCTTGGGACCGACGCCCGGCAGCCTGCCGAGCTCGTCGATGAGGTCCTGGACCGCGCCTTCGTACACACGCCGAGCCTACGACCTCGCGGGCACCCTGTCCCCCGGCGCCGCGCCCGGATGCCGGTGGGCGTCCCCCGACCCAGGGACGCAGCGGTGCGTCAGGCGCGGACCAGCACGTACTCGCCGGCCTCGTCGAGGGCGGTGACGACCTCGTCGTCGGCCAGGGGGCGCTCGGTGGTCACGGTGACCACCGAGGTGCCGCCGTCGACGACCTCGACCTGGGCGTCGAGCACGCCGTCGAGGGCCATCAGCTCTTCACTGACCGCGCGGGCGCAGTGGCCGCAGGTGAGCCCGGTGGCCTCGAACCGCTGGGTCGTGGACATGGTGTTCTCCATTCTCAGATGCCGACCGCCGCGCCGGTGGACTCGGGCGGCAGCTCGTTGTAGGTGTCGGCCCGCTCCTGGCCGGAGAGGGCGGCGATGGCGTCCATGACCTCGTCGGTGAGCAGGCGGCGGGCCTTCCCGGCGGGCAGGCCCGCGAAGGATGCCGGGTAGATGGGCTTCCCGAAGGACACCCGCACCCGGGCCAGCCGCGGGAAGCTCGCCCCGATCGGCTGCACCCGGTCGGTGCCGACCAGGCCCACCGGAACGACGGGGACGCCGGCGGTCAGGGCCAGCCAGGCCACACCGGTGCGGCCCTTGTAGAGCCGGCCGTCGCGCGAGCGGGTGCCCTCGGGGTAGATGCCGAACCCGCGGCCCTCCTGCAGCACGAGCAGGGCGGCGTCGAGCGACTCCTGGGCCGCGCGCGAGGAGTGCCGGTCGACAGGGATCGCGTTGGAGTTCGCGAAGAAGGCCCGCCGCACCGCGCCGCTGACCCCGGTGCCGGTGAAGTAGTCGGACTTCGCGAGGAAGGCCACCGGACGCGGCGCCGCGATGGGGATGGCGAACGAGTCGATGAACGACAGGTGGTTGCTCGCGATGAGCACCCCCCCGGTGGGCGGGACGTTGTCGGTGCCGGTGATCGTCGGCCGCCAGAGCAGCTTGGACAGCGGCGCGACCACACCGTGGCTGACCTTGTAGGAGCGAGCGCTCACTTGGGGTCCTCCGCGATGACCGTGCCCCCGAGGATGCGCTCGACCACGGGCACGCCCACGTCGGTGAGGTCGTCGATCGACTCGTCGTCGGCGCTGATCGCCGTGTCGTCGACCTGGTGCTCGACCACGACGGCCTCGGTCTCGACGGCGACCGCCGCCCTGGCCTGCTCGAGCGGGCTGGCCCAGGTCGGCGCGGTGTCGGGCGGGGGCGGCGCGTCGGACCAGCTCGCGGGCTCACGGGTGCGGGAGGAGCCGCCGCCGCTGGCGCCGCCCGCCGGGCGGGAGGAGGCCCCGGCCGGGGCCGACCCGCTGCCGTCGCGCGCATCGGAGGGTGCGGTGGCCGACGCCGCGGGCGAAGGTGCGCCCGGCCCGGCATCCCCGGACTCCGGCGACCCGGACGGTTCCGACGGTGCCTGCGCGGTCGCAGCCGCGACCTCCTCGGACGCGACCCCCTCGACCCGGGCGTCGACCCCCAGGACGTCGATCAGGGCCTGGCGCACGTAGTCGGCGTGGGCACCGCGCCGGAAGGTCTCGGCCAGCCCGACGGTGGAGATGCCGAGCAGCACCCGCCGGCCGTCGTAGTCGACGACCTGGGCGTTCTGCGCGACGAAGGTCCAGGTGACCCGCTTGTTTCGGCTCAGCCACTCGAGCACGTCGGGCCAGGACCGGCGCAGCGCGTCGGTGTCGAGGCCGCCGGGGCCCTTGGGGTGCGCGACGGGGGCGGGGGGCGGCACGGATGCCGTGGCGGGCGCGGGTTCCGGCGCCCGCGGCGGGGCGGATGCCGTGGGGGCCGGCGCCGCGGGCTCGCTCGGGGCGCCGTGCTCGGGCGGGACGTCGTCGTCGGGCGGGGGTTCGTGATCGGTGGAGGGCGGCCCGGGGGCCACGGCGTCGGAGGCCGCCGAGAAGACCGGGGTGACCGCCGGGGCGGCCTGCGCCGGAACGGAGTCGGCCCGGGTGGGCGCGGTGGGCGGCGCCTGGACGGGTGCGGCGGGGGGCGCCTGCGGAGCCGCTGCGGGAGGCGCGGGCGCGGCGTACGACACCGCGGCGGTCGGGACCCCGCCGACGTCGAGGCGGCGCTCGAGCCGGTCGAGGCGCGCGGCGTACCCCGCCTCACCGGCGGCACCGGGCAGCAGGATGCGGGCGGCGATCAGCTCGAGCTGCAGCCGTGGCGCCGTGGCGCCGGTCATCTCGGTGAGCCCGGAGTTGACGACGTCGGCGGCGCGCGAGAGCGCCCCCGGGCCGAACGAGGCCGCCTGCAGCCGCATCCGCTCGAGCTGGTCCTCGGGCACGTGCCGCAGCACCTGGCCGGCACCGTCGGGAAGGGCTGCCACGACGATCAGGTCGCGCAGCCGCTCGAGCAGGTCTTCGACGAAGCGCCGGGGGTCGAGCCCGGTCTCGACGACCTTGTCGATCGAGCGGAACACCGACGCGGCGTCACCCGCCGCGAACGCGTCGATGGCGGCGTCGAGCAGCTCGCCGTCGGTGAAGCCGAGCAGCGCGGCGGCCGACTCGTAGGTCAGCCCGTCGGGCCCCGACCCGGCGATCAGCTGGTCGAGCACCGAGAGCGAGTCACGCACCGACCCGCCACCGGCCCGCACGACGAAGGAGAGCACGCCCGGCGCCACCGCGACGCCCTCCTTGACGCAGAGCTCTTCCATGTAGGCCTGCAGCCGGGCGGGCGGCACGAGCCGGAAGGGGTAGTGGTGGGTGCGCGAGCGGATCGTGCCGATGACCTTCTCGGGCTCGGTCGTCGCGAACACGAACTTCACGTGCTCGGGCGGCTCCTCGACGATCTTGAGCAGCGCGTTGAAGCCCTGGGGCGTCACCATGTGCGCCTCGTCGATGATGTAGATCTTGTAGCGGCTCTGGGCCGGCCCGTACGACGCGCGTTCGCGCAGGTCGCGGGCGTCGTCGACACCGCCGTGGCTGGCGGCGTCGATCTCGATGACGTCGACCGTTCCGGACCCGCCGCGGGCCAGGGCCACGCAGGAGTCGCAGGTGCCGCACGGCTCGGGGGTGGGGCCCGTCTCGCAGTTCAGGCAGCGGGCCAGGATGCGCGCGCTGGTGGTCTTGCCGCACCCGCGCGGGCCGCTGAACAGGTAGGCGTGGTTGACCCGCCCGGTGCGCAGGGCCTGCATGAGCGGCTCGGTCACGTGCTCCTGCCCGATGACGTCGGTGAACGTCTCGGGTCGGTAGCGGCGGTACAGGGCGGTGCTCACGGTTGGAACAGTAGTCGCGATACCGGACACCGGGCACGCCGCGCATCCCGCTGTGGACGGCGTCTCCCCGGCGACGGCGGGCGGGGGCGCCCGGGGCCGCCCGGCTGGCCGCGCTAGGGTCACGACGACCGGTGCAGGGCGACGCGGAGGGTGACGAGGATGACCGCAGAACCCGTCCCCGGATGCCGGGTCGTGGCCGACGGGGTGTCCAAGGTGCTCGACGTGGCCACCCTGCTGCCCGCCACCGACCTGGTCGCGGAGCCGGGGTCGTGCGTCGTGGTGCGCGGCCCGAACGGGTCGGGCAAGACGACCCTCCTGCGCCTCGTCGCCGGGCTGCTCGCCCCGACTGCCGGCACCGTGACGATCGACGGCGACCCGGCCGACGAACGCCGCCGCTCCACGCGCGAGAACGTCGCGGCGCTGATCGGGCCGCCGGCCGCCTACCGCGACCTCACCCTGGCCGACCACCTCACCCTGGTCGACGCCACCTGGGGCCGCGAGGCCCGCACCTGCGCCCAGCGGGTGCAGCACGAGCTCGACACCTTCGGCCTCGGCACGATGGGCGAGCGCTTTCCCCACGAGCTGTCGTCGGGTCAGGGGCAGCTGTTCCGGTTGGCCCTCACCTGGTTCCGACCGGCCCGCCTGCTCATCCTCGACGAGCCCGAGCAGCGGCTCGACACCGACCGACGGGTCATGGTCGGCGAGCTGGTCCGCGCCCGCTGCGACGCCGGCACGACGGTGCTGATGGCCTGCCACGACCCGGCGCTGACCGCCTCCGTCGCCGACCGGGTGGTCGACGTCGGCGGCCCGGCATGACCTCCGCCGAGCAGCGCGCCGAGGACAAGGAGCGCCTCAAGGACGTCACCCACGTGCTGCACGGCGAGCACGGCACCGGCGCGGTGCAACGGGTGCTCTACGCCGTCTACCTGCTCGGGCTGCTCGCCTTCACCTACGGCTTCACCGTGGCGCGGGCGCTGTTCATCACGAGTGACCCGGCCTGGCTCCACGACCGGCTGCTCGGCCCTGGCGCGGCGGTGGTCGCCGTCCTGCTGGCCGTCGCGCTCACCGTGCTCGTGCACGGCCTCGGCCGCCGCCGCGGGCCCGTGGTGCCGCCGCTGCCCTGGGTCGACCACGTCGTCGCCGGCCCCCTCGACCGGTCCGCCACCCTGCGCGAGTGGTGGCTCGTCTCGGCGACCCTGCTGGTGGCCGGGATGACGGTTGTCGCCGGTGTGCTCGGTGGGGGCCTGTGGGCGTCGGGCACGACCGGGCCGGCATCCCTCGTCGTCGCGCTGCTCGTCGGGCCGGCGCTGGGGGTGGCCCTCGCCGCCGCCTGGCTCGCGGGCCAGGTCGGCGCCGGCGGCTCGGGAGCCGACGCGCTGCCACGCACCGACGGCGCCGGTCGGGCGCGCGGGCCGAGGGCGCTCAGCCCGTCGGCCGCGCTGCGCCGCCTCGGGCTCACCACCCTGCGTGCCCAGAGCATCCGTTCCACGCGGCTGGGCGGAGCGGTTCTCGCGGGCGACCTGCGTGCCGCGCGGCTCGAGGCGTCCACGCCCGTGACGCGAGGGCGCGGGCTGCGGCTGCGCTCGCACGGTCGCCTCCCCACCGTCGTCGCGCGCGACCTGCTCGGCCTGCGGCGGCAGCCCGGCCTGATGCTCTCCGGCGCGCTGCTCGCCGCCCCGGGAGCCGCGGGGGTCGCCTGGTCGCTGAGCGACCCGGAGGTGCCGGTGGCCCTCGCGGTCGTGTCCGTGGCCGCCCTCTACCTCGGCGTGGGGGTGTGGGCCGAGGGGCTGCGGTTGCTCGGCGACACGCTCGGCACGCCCCGGCTCAGCGGCCTGGGGCTGGGCACCGAGGCCGGCGCGCACACCGTGCTCCCGGCATCCCTGTTCGTCGTCGTCTCCCTCCCGCTGGCCCTCGTCGTCCGCGCGCTGGTGCCCGGCAGCACGGTGGGTGTGGGCAACCTGCTGCTGTGGGTGCTCGGGGTCGGGGCACTGGTCCTCGGGGCCCAGTGGGTGGCGGCGTTCCGGGGGCGGCCCCCGTTCCTCGCGTTCCTTCCCGACGTCGGGCCGATCGTCATGACGCTGTGGTTCGCGCGCTCCCTCGTGCTGTGCGCGGTCGCGGGGGGCCTGCTGACGGCGCGGGCCGCCCACCCCGCGGGGCTCGGGTCCGCCGGCCTCAGCCTCCTCGCGGCGGTCGGCCTGTGCTGGCTGTGGGGGCGGCGCACGCTCCGGTCGGCTGCGGACGAGCACCGCGTCTGACGGGCGTGTCGTTCAGCGGCGGGCACGCGACGGGCCCGCCGTGGAGGGATCAGGCTCCCACGGCGGGCCCGCGTCGGCTCCGTGGAGCCGATGCCGGTGGGCTTCGGGGGGGTGAGCGCCACCGGGGTCTGTCGCACGGCAGGTTGGGGCCGTGGGACTCAGGCTGGCCCCGTCGCATCGCGCGGCCCTCTCGGCGACCTCACGTCCACCTCACGTTTGGCTGTGAGGATCCGGCGCCGCCCCGGCATCCGCGCAGGCAGGCGCCCCGGCATAGTCCGTT
>DASSQL010000102.1:0-5238 GCA_035702525.1 Ornithinibacter sp.
GTGCCCGGCTCGAGGCAGGCTTCGGCGAGCAGGGCCGCCTGCTGGTCGACGATCAGCCCGGTGACCGGAAGCGTGGGGCCGAAGACGGACGTCTCACCGACCACCTCGTCGCTGGCGACGACGCGCGGCATCCGCTCCCCCGCCAAGCCGAAGAGGCCGAGCAGCTCTGGTGACCAGGCGACCGCGTCGAGGTCGAGCAGCAGTGACCGGCTCGCTGTGGAGGCGTCGGTGACGAAGGCACCGCACAGCCGGTGGACGAGCCAGGTGTCGCTGGTGGTCACCACCCCCTCGGTGGTGAGGGTGTCGCGCAGCCAGCGCATCTTCGGTGCGGAGAAGTAGGGGTCGAGCTCGAGGCCGGTGAGGGCGTGCACCCGGTCGCGGTGGCCGGCGTGCCGACGGCACCACTGCTCGGCCCGCCGGTCCTGCCAGACGATGACCGGGGTCAGGGGCCGGCCCGTGGACGGGTCCCACGCGAGCACGCTCTCGCCCTGGTTGGCCAGCGCGACGGCGTGCACCGGCACCCCCGCCTCCTCCAGCGCGCGGTGGCCCGCCACCACCACCGAGTCGAGAAGGGCCTGGGGGTCCTGCTCCACCGCACCGCCCTCGAGGTGGCGCGGGCGCAAGGCGACCTCGGCCGTCGACAGCACCGTGCCGGCCGCGTCGACCACGATCGCCTTGGTGCCCGACGTGCCCTGGTCGATGGCGAGCACGGTCGTCACGAGGTCGGCCCCTCGAGGCGGCGGGCTGCGACACCGGTCATGACGGAAAGGTAGACCCCCGCCGCTGTCCGGCTCAGGCGTCGACGATGACCGGGATGATCAGCGGGCTGCGGCGGTGCGTGCGGTGGGCCCAGTTGGAGGCCGCCCGGCGCACGAGGTCCTCGATCTGGTCGAGGTCCTCGATGCCGTCCTTGGCCGCCTTGGTCAGCGCGGTCTGGATGGCCGGGGTGGCCGCCGAGAAGTCCATCACCTCGGGCGGGAAACCGTGCGCGAGGTAGTCGGGGTCCTCGGTGAGCTTGCCGGTGTCGGGGTCGATGATGCACACGATGGTCACCACGCCCTCCTCGGCGAGGGTGCGCCGCACGTGCAGCGTCTCCTCGGTGGCGCCGCCGACGGTCATCGCGTCGACGTAGACCAGCCCCGCGGGCACCGTGCCGGTGATCGTCGCGCGGCCGTCGACGAGGTCGATGACCGAGCCGTCCTGGGCGATAAGCACCCGGTCCGCGTCGACCCCGGTGCGGATGGCGATGTCGGCGTTCGCGCGCAGGTGCCGCCACTCGCCGTGCACCGGCAGCGCGTTGGACGGCCGGATGATGTTGAAGCAGTAGGCGAGCTCACCGGCGCTGGCGTGCCCCGACACGTGCACCTTGGCGTTGCCCTTGTGCACCACCGTGGCACCCCACCGGGTGAGCTCGTTGATGACCCGGTAGATGGCGTTCTCGTTGCCGGGGATCAGCGAGCTGGCCATCAGCACCGTGTCGCCGGCGGTGATGCTCACCGGGTGGTCGCGGTTGGCCATCCGGGCCAGGGCCGCCATCGGCTCGCCCTGCGACCCGGTGGCGATGATCGCCATCTGGTCGGGGCGCAGCCGCTCGAGGGCCTTGAGGTCCTTGACGACGAGGCCGTCCGGGAAGGTGAGGTAGCCCAGGTCGCGGGCGATGCCCATGTTGCGCACCATCGAGCGCCCCACGAAGGCGACCTTGCGGCCGTGTCGCTGCGCGGCATCCAGGATCTGCTGGATGCGGTGCACGTGGCTGGCGAAGCTCGACACGATGACCCGGCCCGTGGTGGTGCGGAAGACGGTGTCGATCGCGGGCGCGAGCTCCTCCTCGGAGACGGTGAACCCGGGCACCTCGGCGTTGGTGGAGTCGACGAGGAAGAGGTCGACCCCCTCCTCGCCCAGCCGCGCGAACGCCCGCAGGTCGGTGACCCGGCCGTCGAGCGGGAACTGGTCCATCTTGAAGTCGCCGGTGTGGAGCACCAGCCCGGCCGACGTGCGGATGGCGACGGCGAGCCCGTCGGGGATGGAGTGGTTGACGGCGATGAACTCGCAGTCGAACGAGCCGAAGGTGCGCCGGTCGCCCTCGGCGACCTCGACGGTGCGCGGGGTGATGCGGTGCTCGGCGAGCTTGGACTCCAGGAAGGCCAGGGTCAGTCGCGAGCCGACGACGGGGATGTCGGGACGCTCGCGCAGCAGGTAGGGCACGCCGCCGATGTGGTCCTCGTGGCCGTGGGTGAGCACGATCGCGTCGACCTTGTCGAGGCGGTCCCGGATCCAGCTGAAGTCGGGGATGATCACGTCGACGCCCGGCTGGTGCTCGTCGGGGAAGAGCACCCCGCAGTCGACGATGAGCAGGCGGCCCTGGTGCTCGAAGACGGTCATGTTGCGACCGATCTCGCCGAGGCCGCCCAGCGGCACGACCCGCAGCCCGTTGCGGGGCAGCGCCGGCAGTGCGTCGCTGCTCTTGCGGCGTGGCCCTCGGCGGCTCATCGCGCGCCTCCTGCCCCGAGGCGGGAGTGGTCCGGACTGGTCGAGGTGCGGTGCGGGTGGCTCACGGTTCTCCGTTGGTTTGGGACGCTGGTCGAGGTTCAGCCGCGCGCCTCGCAGGGCCGGCACCTCCGGTGCGGATGCCGTCACGCGTCGCAGCGGTGCGATGTCGGTGCTGTCGGGGGTGGCAGCACGCCGACTCTCGACGTACCCGACAGGGTTCAGGAGGCAAACCTACCGTGGTGGGCGGCGCCCTGACAGCGGGCGTACGTGCGGTCACCTACCTGCACGGTCGCCTCAGAGACGTCTTGGATGACGTGCACCCGGTCGAGCTGCCCTCTCGCCTTCGCCGTGGTCCCGTTTCGATCACTTCGCTGTGGATGACGTGCCCCCGGTCGCGCTGCCTTCTCGCCCTCGCCGTGGTCCCGTTGCGATCACTTCGCTTGGATGAGGGCTGGCCGGCTCGGGTCCGCGCGCTCACCTTGCGCTGTCGTCTCGTTCTCCGGCGCTTTGGATGAGCGTGGGCTCGCGTTCGCCGGATTCGTCGCCTTCCGCCTTGGGCGGCCGGTCACGATCCGAGGCGGCCCTGGTCGGTGGTCATGGCTCCGCGCTCAAGGGTGGGAGAAATCCGTGCCATCACCCCCATTTCTCCCACCCTTGAGCGCGGCCCGACCCGAAACCGTCAACACGCGAAAAAGACTGCCCTGCAGCTGGTTTGGTTGTGAACAAGTCTGGTATTCGTACACTTGTTCGAGTATGATGGGGCATGTCCAGCAGCCAGCTCCGTGACCGCATCGCGGCGATCCGCGCCGAAGCGGCTGCGGTCGGTGCCGAGCTGGCCGCCGATGGAGGGTCGATGGAGCCCGGCGAGCTGTTCGAGGTCACCGGCGAGCTGCAAGGGGTGGCGAACGCGGTCGAGGGGGCGCAGCTGGTCGCGATCGCGCACGCCGGCTCGCACGAGACCCGGCTGACCGACCGCGGCCCGGTCCAGGTGCACCACGAGGTCGGGTTCATCGACGCGATGACCTCCACCGAGGTGTCCCTGGCCACCGGGGTCGGGCAGTGGGCCGCCGGGCGCAAGGTCGGCCTCGCCGCGAACCTGGCTGGGCGCTTCACCAAGCTGCTCGCCAAGGTGATGACCGGGGAGTTGGCCACCGTCAACGCGAGCAAGGTCATCACCGCCTGCGACGGCCTCGACGACACCGCCTGCGCCGCCGTCGAAGACGTCATGGTCGACCGGGTCGTGGGAATGGACCCCGCCCGGGTCACCACCGTCACCCGCAAGGTCGCCACCCGCATCGCCGCCGACCAGGTCGCCGCCGCCACCGCCAAGAACCGCACCGATCGGCTCGTGCAGGTCACTCCCGGCCCCGACGGCACCACCGACTGGTGGGCCCGCCTCCCCGCCGCCAGGTCCGCCGCAGCCTGGGCCGCCGTCCGCGACCTCGCCGACCGGTACACCAAGCACGACCCCGAGCTGTCCGTGGACCAAGCTCGCGCCGACGCCCTGCTCGACCTGCTGCTGACCAACGTCACCATCACCGCCACCGTGACGTTGGGCATTCCCGTGATCACCGGACCCGACGGTCAGACCGCCCGTGACACCGCCATCGCCGACCACCACGCCGAAACGCGCGCCCGCAGCGACGACACCAGCACCGCGGACGCGACCGGCTCGGACCCTGCGGACGCGACCGGCGTCGACCGCGCGGGCACGACCCAGGCGAACAGCGCGACCAGCGCGAACGGCTCGACCGGCGCGGTCACCAGCCAAGCCCCGGCCACCGGCGCGGGCGCGACCTGCCCCGTGGCCACTGACGTCAACGACCCGAACTGGGTGCGGCCGGCGATCGCGACCGGCGGGCTCGGCCTGGGATCGAGGTTCTCGCTGTCCGCGGCCCTGCTGTCCGGGTGCGAGATCCCCGGCATCGGGTTCATCGACGCCGACACCGTCGAAGCCCTGCTCACCGTGGTGCCCACCGACATCGGCCGCGCCCTGCTCGACGCCCGCACCGGAACCCTCATCGAGTCCGTGAGCCACGCCTACCGACCATCGAAGTCCGTGACCGACTTCGTCACCACCAGAGACGGCACCTGCCGGATGTGGGGCTGCACCCGCCCCGCCACCACCTGCGACGTCGACCACGCCCGCCCCTGGCCAGCCGGGGCCACCACCCCCACCAACCTCGCCGGGTTGTGCCGACGCCACCACCGCCTCAAACAACGACGCCGCTGGACCTACCAGCTCGCCCCCGACGGCACCGCCACCTGGACCTCCCCCACCGGCAAGAAGCGGATCACCCAACCCGACTTCGCCGCCATTCCCCCACCACCGACCCCGCCGACCAAACACAGCCCAGCACTCGTCGACACCCTGCCTCCCCCGTTCTGAGCCCCACTCAGCGGCGGCACCCAAGTCGGCTTCCCGACCTGGGTCCTCCGGCCCTGGGGCCGGGCGCAGGACCGGAGCGGCTCACCCTGTCGCGTGACTCCGGCGAGGGCGACGGCATCAGGTGGCGACGGACCTCATGGGCCGAACACCCAGCCGTGTTCGGGCACCTCCAGGCTGCCGAGTGCGACCGGCTGGTCGGTCAGGTTCAGCCCCAGCTCGGCGCGCTCCCCGTCCGGGCCGGTGGCGGTGAGCAGCACCGACTCGTTGCTGAGCTGCGAGGCCGTGACCCGGGCGTGGGCCAGCCACGGGTTCCGGCGCCGGAACGAGATGGCCTCCTGGTAGCGGTGGAACATCTCGGT
>DASSQL010000103.1:0-24506 GCA_035702525.1 Ornithinibacter sp.
CGACGTACTCGAGGTTGAAGCGCTCGGGCGACGGCTGGTTGAAGTCGTACTGGATCGTCGACATCTGCCACGACCGGCCGATCGCGTCACGGGCCTGCACCGAGATCTTCGGGCCGTAGTAGGCGGCCCCACCGGGGTCGAGCACGAGCTCGAGCCCGGACTCGGTGGCGACGTCCCGGAGCACGTCGGTCGCGACCTCCCACTCGGCGTCGGAACCGATGAACTTGTCCTTCTTGTCGCCCTCGGTGTCGCGGGTGGACAGCTCGAGGTAGTAGTCGTCGAGCCCGAAGTCGCTGAGCAGCGACAGCACGAAGTCGAGCAGGTGCTTGATCTCGGCCGGCGCCTGCTCGGCGGTGACGTAGCTGTGCGAGTCGTCCTGGGTCATGCCGCGCACCCGGGTCAGGCCGTGCACCACGCCGGACTTCTCGAACCGGTAGACCGAGCCGAACTCGAACAGGCGCAGCGGCAGCTCGCGGTACGAGCGCCCGCGAGAACGGTAGATCAGGTTGTGCATCGGGCAGTTCATCGCCTTGAGGCGGTACTCGGTGCCCTCGAACTCCATCGGCGGGAACATGGTGTCGGCGTAGTAGGGCAGGTGTCCGGAGGTGTGGAACAGCCCGTCCTTGCTGATGTGGGGGGTGCCGACGTACTGGAAGCCCTCCTCGATGTGCCGGCGGCGGACGTAGTCCTCCATCTCGCGCTTGATGATGCCGCCCTTGGGGTGGAACACCGCCAGGCCCGAGCCGAGCTCGTCGGGGAAGCTGAACAGGTCGAGCTCGGCCCCGAGCTTGCGGTGGTCGCGCTTCTCGGCCTCGGCCAGCCGGTCGAGGTAGGCCTTCATCTCGTCCTTGGTCGGCCACGCGGTGCCGTAGACGCGCTGCAGCTGGGGGTTCTTCTCCGAGCCGCGCCAGTAGGCGGCCGCGCTGCGCATCAGCTTGAAGGCGTTGCCGAGCACCTTGGTGGTCGGCACGTGCGGGCCGCGGCACAGGTCGCCCCAGGCGCGGGTGCCGTCGCGGCGCACGTTGTCGTAGATGGTCAGCTGGGCGCCGCCGACTTCCACGGAGGCGCCTTCGGCGGCGCTCTCGGACGCCCCGCCCTTGAGCCCGATGAGCTCGCACTTGTACGGCTCACCAGCGAGCTCGACGAGGGCGTCGTCGTCCGAGATCTCGCGCCGCTGGAAGGTCTGGCCCTCGTTGACGATGCGCTGCATGACCTTCTCGAGCGCGCGCAGGTCGTCGGGGGTGAACGGGGTCTCGACGTCGAAGTCGTAGTAGAAGCCGTCGCGGATCGGCGGCCCGATGCCCAGCCGCGCGTCGGGGTGCACCTCCTGCACGGCCTGTGCGAGCACGTGGGCGGCCGAGTGGCGCAGCACGTCGAGGCCGTCCTGCTCCCCCGCGGTCACCGGCTCGACGACGTCGGCGTCGGAGAGCACGTGCGCGAGGTCGCGCAGCTCACCGTTGACCCGGGCGACCAGCACGCTGCGGTCACCCTCGAACAGCTCGCCGGCGGTGGTCTGCTCCGGCACCGATCGCTCGCTCCCGGCGACGTGGACGGTGATCTGGGCAGACATGGAGGGACTCCTGGGTGGTGTCGGGTGTGGCGAGCCGCGAGAGCGGCCCACGGCCAAGGGTATCGAGGCGGATGCCGCGGCTGCGACGCGGTTACCGGCGGTCACCGCTCGAGGACACCCCGGGTGAACCGGCCCGAGGCGTGCCACTCGCGCAGCCGCGCAACCGTGACGTCGAGGTAGTCGGCGGCGTCCGCCCGAAGCGACGCCGTGCTGCTCGACAGCAGGCTGTTGGCGAGCAGCAGCTGGCGGGCGGCGACCAGCGCCTCGAACTGCTCGTCCGTCACGTCGGGCAGGTCGCGCACCTCGGCGTAGCCGGTGCGCAGCGCGTCCTCCACCGCGGGGTCGCCGCTGCGCAGGTAGAAGGCCGAGATCGCCAGGTCGAGCGCCGGCACGCCGAAGCCGGCGTCGTCGAGGTCGAAGACGGCCAGGGCCCCCTGGTGCCACTTCAGGTTGCCGCCGTGCAGGTCGGCGTGCAGCACGATGGGCCGCTGCCCGGCGAACACCTCCTCGAAGCGGCCCCGGCACAACGCGAGCGACTCCCCCACCACCTCGGCGTGGCCCTCGGGCATCGGCACGGCGCCCTCGAGCAGGTTGTGGTCGTGGAAGAGCGGCTCGTCGAACAGGGTGAGGTGGGCCCCGGCGGGCAGCGTGAAGCCCTCGGCGTGGTCGTGCAGGGCCGCCATGGTGCGACCCAGCGCGCGCGCCTGCTCCGCGTCGCACTCCCCCACGTCGTCGCCGTCGAGCCACGTCGCCACGGTCGCGGACAGCGGGCCGCCCCACGCGGGGCACTCGACCTCGACGTGCCACCCGCCCCCGGGCGCCGTGAGCGGGTCGGGCACCCGCACCGAGGTCTCGGCGGCCAGGGCGTGCAGCCACGCCTGCTGGGCGGCGATGTGGGCCGTGGTGCTCTTGGAGTTGGTGTTGACCCGCAGGGCCAGGCGCCGCCCGTCGTCGGTGTCGAGGCGGAACGTCGTGTTGTACGCGTGCAGCACCAGGGCGAGGTCGCGCACCACGAGGCCGAACCGCTCGGCGGCGGCCCGCGCAACCCGACGCAGCACCTCGACCTGGCCCTGCTCGTCGAGGGCGGCGTAGTCCGTCTCCATCCGTCATACGGTATGGCGATGCGCCTCCCCCACGGCACCTGGCCGTCGCCGATCACGCCGCAGACCCTGGCCACGGGCCAGGGTGCGCTCGACGAGGTGCGCGTCGACGGTCGCGACACCTACTGGCTCGCCGGGCGCCCGAGCGAGGGCGGGCGTACCGCCCTGGTCCGGCACGACGGCGCCCGGTGCGCCGAGGTGCTGCCGGCCCCCTGGGACGTCCGCACGCGGGTGCACGAGTACGGCGGGGGCGGCTACGCGGTGCAGCACGGCACGGTCGTGTTCTCGCACGCCGGCGACGACCGTGTGTACCGGCTGGATGCCGGCGCGAGCGAGCCCGTGGCCATCACGCCGGCCGGCCCGTGCCGCTTCGGCGGACTGGTGCTGCACGGCGACCACGTCTTCGCGGTGCGCGAGGACCACTCGCGCGACCCCGAGCCGGCCAACGAGCTCGTGCGGCTCGACCTGCACGGCGACAACCCCGACGGCGGCGTAGTGCTGGCCACCGGCAGCGACTTCGTCTCCCGACCTGCGGTGTCCCCCGACGGCCGGTCGCTCGCCTGGGTCGCCTGGCGCCACCCGAGCATGCCGTGGGACTCCACCGAGCTGTTCCGGGCCGAGCTCACCGAGCAGGGTGCCGGTGACGCCGTGGTCGTCGCGGGCGGCGACGACGTGTCCGTGGTGCAGCCGATCTTCGGGCCGGACGGTGCCCTGTGGTTCCTGTCCGACGAGTCCGGCTGGTGGACCGTGCAGCGCGACACCGGCTCGGGCCCGGTGGCGTTGCACGACACCCGGGCCGACCACGCCAGCGCGCAGTGGAGCCTGGGCCTGGTCGACCTCGCGGTGGTCGACGCCGACCACGCACTGGTGCGCTGGTGGGACGGCGCCTCGGCGCAGCTGGGGGTGCTCGACGCCCGCACCGGCGCCGTGCGGCGGGTCGACATCGAGGGGGTCGCCTTCGACCAGCTGCACGTCGTCGACGGCGAGCTGGCGCTGCGCCGGGGCCTGGCCGACCGGCTGCCCGAGGTGGTGCGTGGCCCGCTCGGTGAGCCGCCACGGGTGCTGACCGGCGCGGGGTCGCTCGGCCTCGACCCGGCCGACGTGTCGACCGCGCAGGCGTGGTCCTGGACCGACACCGACGGCCTGACGGTGCACGGGCTGCTGCACGAGCCACGGCTCACCGGGGTCGAGGGGCTCGAGGGCGAGCTGCCGCCGCTGATCGTCATGGTGCACGGCGGCCCGACCAGCCGCACCGAGGCGTCCTTCGCCACCTCCACCCAGTTCTGGACCACCCGCGGCTTCGCCGTGCTGCACGTCAACTACTCCGGCAGCACCGGCTACGGTCGCGCCTACCGCGAGCGGCTGCTCGGCCGGTGGGGCCTGCTCGACATCGACGACTGCGTCACCGGGGCGCTCTCGCTGGCCCTGGCCGGCCGGGTCGACCCGACCCGGCTCGCCATCCGCGGCGGCAGTGCCGGTGGGTACGCCGTGCTGCGCGCGATGACCACCAGCCGGGCGTTCGCGGCCGGCACCAGCCTGTACGGGGTCGCCGACCTGGCCGGGCTGGCCGCCGAGACGCACAAGTTCGAGTCGCGCTACCTCGACCGGCTGGTCGCACCCTGGCCCGAGGGCGAGGTGGTCTACCGCGAGCGGTCGCCGATCCACCACGTCGACCGGCTGCACGGTGAGCTGCTCCTCCTCCAGGGCGCCGACGACATGGTCGTCCCGCTGACCCAGGCCCGCGACATGGCCGCCGCCATGTCGGCGGCCGGCCGGGACGTCGAGCTGAGCGTGTACCCCGGCGAGGGGCACGGGTTCCGCCGGGCCGAGTCGATCGTCGACGCCCTGACCCGCGAGGTCGCCTTCTACCAGCGGGCGATGGCCCTCGAGCCGAGCAGCCGACCGAGCAGCTAGCCGACCTGCACGGCGCGCAGCGCGGTCCGGACCGCCGCCACCGCCGGCGCGTCGGACATCGACGCCCGCCAGTGCACGTCCACCCGGCGGGTCGGCTCGGGGTCGCGCACCGGGAGCGCGACCACGGCATCCGGCAGTCGTCCGCGACCCAGGCGGGGCACGAGGGCGACGGCCAGCCCGTGCGCCACCAGCTCGACCTGCGACGCGAACTCGACGCACCGGTACGCCACGCGCGGTGTGCGGGGCGTGTCGCGGAACATGTGCCCGAACCACTCGTGGCAGATCGTGCCCTCCGGCGTCGAGACCCACGTGTGGTCGAGCAGGTCGGCGGGCGCCACGGTCGCCCGCGCCGTCAGCGGGTCGTCGCGGTGCACGAGGAGGTCGGCGACGTCGGTGAGCACCGTCTCGCCGCGCAGCGGTGGCGGCACGTGGAAGCGCATCCCCTCCCACCGGTGCACGATGGCGACGTCGGTGCGGCCGGCCGCCACCTCGGCCACGGCGTCCCACGGCTCGACCTCGTGCACGACGACGTCGAGGTCGGGCGCGCTGCGGGCCAGCTCGGCGAGCAGTGGCGGCACGACGCCGCGCACCGCGGTCGAGAACGCCGCCAGGCGCAACAGCCCGGACGGCCGACCCGCGTCGCCCTGCAGCCGGGAGCGCAGCCGCTCCACCTGCTCCCCGAGCACCCTCCCCTCGTCGACCAGCCGCCGACCGGCCGCGGTGAGCACCACCCCGCGCCCGGCGCGCTCCAGCAGCGTGGCCCCGACCTGCCGCTCGAGGCGCTTGACCTGTTGGGAGACGGCCGACGGCGTGTAGCCGAGCTCTGCGGCCGCGCCCCCGACGCTGCCGCAGCGCTCGACGGCGACGAGTGACTCCACGGCGGCAAGATCGATCATGCAGCGATGCTACCGAGATCGGTCAGGCAGACGTTGCTGGTGCTTCACGGTCGAGGTGCACGAGGATCGACGGGTGCCTCCCCGCCACATCGCCCTCGCCGTGCTCGTCGCGGTGATCTGGGGCGCCAACTTCGTCGTCATCGACCTCGGCCTCGGCGACATGCCGCCGACCCTGTTCGTGGCCCTGCGCTTCGTCGTGGTGCTCGTGCCCGCCATCGCCCTCGTGCCACGGCCGCTGGTGCCCTGGCGCGACGTGCTGCTGGTCGGGGTGTTCATGAGCCTGGGCCAGTTCGCGCTGCTGTACACGGCGCTCGCCGTCGGGATGCCGGCCGGTCTCGCCTCGCTCGTGCTGCAGGCCCAGGTGGGGCTCACCGTGGTGATCGCTGCCCTGGCCCTGCAGGAGCGGCCGAGCCGTCCCCAGGTCGTCGGGGTGCTCGTGGGTGCGGTGGGGCTCGGCGTCGTCGCGGTGGGTCGCGCGGTCACCACCCCGGCGCTGGGGCTGGTGCTCGTCGTCGCGGCGGCGACCTCGTGGGCGGTCGGCAACGTCGTGGCCCGACGGGCGTCCGGCCGGCGCCGGGCCACCGCACCCGCCGCCGGTGACCGCCCGCACGGCGGCTTCGGTGCCGGGCTGTCGATGACCGTGTGGTCCGCGCTGGTCGTGCCGCTGCCGCTGCTCGCCCTGTCGCTCGCGATCGACGGCCCGGATGCCGTGTCGTTCGCCCTCACGCACCTCACCGGTGCCGCCGTGCTCTCGACCCTGTACACCGCATGGCTGGCGTCGCTGGTCGGCTACGGCATCTGGAACACCCTGCTGGCCCGGCACCCCGCGGCGGCGGTCGTCCCCTACACGATGCTCGTGCCGGTCGTCGGGCTCACGACCGCGTGGCTCGTGCAGGACGAGGCACCGAACGTCTGGGAGGCAGCGGGCGGCGCGCTGCTGCTGCTCGGGGTCGCCGTCACGACGGGCGTGCTGGACCCTCGTCGAGGCCGGACCCGGTCTCTGACGGCTCCTCCGGTGACGGCGGGTCCGCCGGCGGCCGGGCCAGCGACGACACGCGCTCGATGACGCGCGGCAGCTGCTCGCCCACGGCGGGCACCTGCTGCTGGAGCTGACGCACGGCAGGCACGCTCTCGGCGAGCGGCATCCGGATCGGACCGGTGTCGGTGGGCACCGAGGCCTCGGCGTTGCTCGAGAGCAGCTCCCGGGCCAGCCGCTCTCCCTCGAGCACCAGGGCCCCGTAGGCGGGCCACGCGTGCGGGTCCTCGAGCGGCGTGCGCCGCACCTCCTCGCTCATCGCGTCGAGCACCTCGAGCGCCCGGTCGACGTGCCGGCGCACCGCGGCCCGCGAGTCGTCGGTCCACACGCCGAAGTGCGAGATCGCCTCCCCCACCTCGTCGAGGACGTCGGCGTAGGAGTTCAACCAGTCCGCGGACGGGGCCGGGTGCCGGTCGGCGTCGTCGGCGGCATCCACCAGCGTCCGCGCGATGCCCGCCACCTGCCACTGGGCCTTGCGCACCGCCTCGACCGTGCGCACGTAGCCGTCCCAGTCGATCCGGGCCGGGCGCAACCGGTGACGCCAGTTCCACCGGGTGCTCTCGCGGCCGGTCTCCACCGCCTGCAACGCCACGGGAACCCGGTCGCCGAGGTCGGTCGCGTGGTGGTACCAGCGCCGGGCCGCGTCGGCGTCCCACCCCTCCCGCAGACCGGTCGCGACGTCACCGAGCACGTCCTGCACCCGCGAGGTGAGGTCGCGCAGGGCGTCGCGCGGCTCGTCGAGGTGCATCGGCGCCAGCACGACGGCGTTGACCGCCACCCCGACCAGGCCGCCGAGCACCGTCTCGACGATGGTGAGGTAGGTGAAGTCGATGTCGGTGCCGTTGACCGTGATGAGCGAGAGCAGCACCATCGTCGGCACCTGGATGCCGTGGTCGCCCAGCCGCCGCCAGCGGCCGATCAGCAGGGCGACGAACATGACGAGCACCATCGACCACCACGTCACGCCGACCAGCGAGCCGACCAACCAGGCGATGCTCATGCCGACGACGACCGCGGCCACCCGTCGGGCGCTGGCCCCCAGCGACCGGACCATGGTGCGGTCGACGACGAGGAGGGCGGCCATCGGCGCGTAGAACGGCGCCGGGCTGTCGAGCAGGCGCACGGCGGCCTGCCACGCGAGCACCGTGGCGACGGCGGCCTTGAGCAGCAGCACCGCCTCGAACCGCTCCGGACCGGGTCGGGTCAGCGCCGCGCGGACCGCCTGCGCCCACCCCCCGAGGGTCGCGGCGACCCGGCTCGGCAGCCGGCGCGTGTCGACGATCTCGATCCCGCTGCTGACCACCCGCCGACCCTAGCGGCGGCCACGCCCCATAATGGGGCGCGTGACCGAGATGCTCGAGCTGTGTTCAGACCTGCCGCTGGAGCAGCTGGCCGCCGGTGACGTGCTCATCGCGGAGGGCGCCCCGCCGTCGCGGCTGCTCGTGCTGGTGTCGGGCACGGTGACCGTCGAGCGCGACGGCACCCCGTTCGCCCGGATCGCCCACGCCGGGGCCGTCTTCGGCGAGATGTCCTGGATCCTCGACAAGACGGCCACCGCCACGGCCCGGGCCACCACCGACGTCACCGTGCGGGTCATCGACGACCCGGAGACCTTCTTCCGCGAGAAGCCCGGGGCGGCGCTCGGCGTGCTGCAGATGACCGCCGCCCGCCTCGACGGCCTCACCCAGTACCTCGTCGACGTCAAGCGCCAGTTCGCCGGCAACGACGACCACATGGCGATGATCGACCGCATCCTCGACACCCTCGTGCACCACCAGGCGCCGCGCCCCCGCACCGGGTCGGCGCGCGACCCCGAGGGGCCGGACGGGCACGAGGGGCACGACGGCCACTGAGCCGACCTCCCGGCGGTCAGCCGAGGTCGATCGTCTCGCTGTCGAACACCCCGAACCAGTGCGCCGTGCGCGCCTCGGTGTCGAAGGTGATGTGTGGCGGCACGTGCCCGATCTGCTTGCCCGCGTTGAAGACCTGGGTGCGGCCGAGCCGCGCGTGCCAGGAGCCGCCCTTGGCCCACGGGGCCTGGTGGATGTGCCCGCAGATCACGACGTCCGGCTGGTACTGCTCGATCCAGGCGGCGAGCTCGTGGTCGGGGAACTCGCGCCGGCCGTCGCGGCACAACACGGTGCCGGCGGGCGGCGAGTGGTAGACCCACACCCACGTCGCGGGCCGGTCGACCGCCGCCGCGGCCAGCTGGGCGTCGACCTCGTCGCGGGTCAGGGTGCCGTCCCACCACGGGCAGACGGTGAACCGGATGCCGTCGACGTCGACCGACGCCCCGTCGACGACGACGCGCTCGTCGGGCACCCGGTGCAGCCACCCGGCCACCTGCTCGCCGTTGGCACCGGGGCCGTCGAGGTCGTGGTTGCCCGACGAGGCCAGCACCAGTGACTGCTCCGCCAGGCGGGACAGGTAGGTGGTCAGCACGACGGCCTGCACCTCGTGCGGAACCGGGCTCACGACGTCGGCGAGGTCTCCGGCCAGGACCACGACGTCGGCATCCGCCGCGGCCTTCACGAGCCAGTCGTAGTGCGGAAGGCGGTAGTGCAGATCCGACACCGAGAGGATCCGCACGGGTCGCACTCTAACGGACCCGCCGCACGCCACCACGCAGGTGGCCGCGTCGTGACACTCAGGCCAGGTCGAGGCCGTTGCCCTCCGCCGCGATGACGATCGGGATCGACGCCGTGAACTGCCGCCCGATCTCGTCGAGGGCGTCGTCCGTGCGGTGCGGGCCGTGGTGGAAGAGCACGACGGCGCCGGCGTGCACCCGTTCGGCGAGGCGGATCGCGTCGTCGACCGTGGCGTGCCCGTAGTCGACCGCCCGCGGCCGCTCGTGCTCGAGGAACTGCGCGTCGTGGACGAGGTAGTCGACCCCCTCCAGCGCAGCGAGCGCGTCGTCGGAGACCCCGAGCTCGGGCGCGTGGTCGGGCACGTAGCCGATCGAGGCCGAGCCCTGGCGCACCGTGTAGCCGTAGGTGCGACCGCCCTTGTGGGCGACCTCGAAGGCCCGCACCGAGAAGCCCTCGACCTCGAGCGCGCCGGGGTGGACGGCATCGAAGGTCCAGGCGCCGATCAGGCCCTCGGGCGTGATCGGGAACGCCGGCGGCGACAGCGTCTGGGCGATCAGGTCGCGACCGGACTTGCCGCCCTGGGCCGGCAGGACGAGCCGCACCGAGGCGCCGGCCCGGTCGCCGGCCGCGAAGAACGGCAGCCCCTGCACGTGGTCCCAGTGCACGTGGCTGACCAGGATGGTGCCGCGAAAGGGCGCGCCCTCGAGCATGCCGGTGACCGCACGGATGCCGGTGCCGGCGTCGAGCACGAGGACGGGAGGCGTTCCGGGCCCGGCCGACACGGCCACGCACGAGGTGTTGCCGCCGTAGCGGACGAAGTCGCGACCGGGGGCACACACCGAGCCACGCACACCGAGGAAGTCGACGCGCACAAGTCCTCCTTGCGCGCCTGCAGACGGTGGATCCGTCGACTCGACGCCCTGAGCGTGTGGGAGTCTAGCCATTCCGAGTGCGCCCCCGCACGGACCTTGCACCACTGGAGCTCGATCGATGACCGACCTGCGTCGCCACGTCCCGCCGCTGACGCTGGTCTGGGACGACGAGGCGCCCGGTGCGCTGCACCGCACCGTCGACGGCACGCTGGTCTTCGCCGACGTCTCGGGGTTCACCGCCCTCACCGAGCGGCTGTCCCGGCAGGGCCGGATCGGGGCCGAGGAGATCGTCGAGGCGCTCAACCGCGTCTTCGGCCCGATGCTCACCATCGCGGCCACCCGCGGCGGCGAGCTGCTCAAGTTCGGCGGCGACGCCCTGCTCTTCCTCTTCCGCGGTGACGACCACGCCCAACAGGCCTGTGACGCAGCGGTGGAGATGCGCACCTCACTGCGTGCGGCGGCTGCCGTGCCGACCTCTGCTGGTCGCTTCTCGCTGTCGATGTCGGTGGGCGTGCACGCCGGCGACATCGAGCTGTTCCTGGTCGGCTCCCCCACCCGCGAGCTGCTCGTGCTCGGCCCCGGCGCGAGCGCGGTGGCCCTCGCCGAGAAGGCCGCCGACGCCGGGCAGGTCGTCGTCAGCCCGGCCACCGCGGCCCGGCTCCCCCGCGGCAGCACCCGCCCCCGCGACGACGGGGCGCTCCTGCTCCGCCGTCGCCTGCCGCGCACCGAGCCCGGCCGCCCGACCCCCGTGCCGGCGGACCCCGAGCAGCGGATGGCGACCCTGTTCCCGACCGCGCTCGGCGAGTTCCTGGCACCGGGGCCGCCCGACCCCGAGCACCGGGTCGCGACCATCGCGTTCGTGCGGTTCTCCGGCACCGACACCGTTCTCGCACAGCAGGGCCCGCAGGAGCTGGCCGAGCGGCTGCACGAGGTCGTCAGCACCGTCGAGCAGGCGCTGGAGGCCGAGGGCGTCACCCTCCTGGCCACCGACCTCGACACCGACGGCGGCAAGTTCTTCCTCGGCGCCGGGGTGCCGGGTACCCGCGGCGACGACGAGGGCCGGATGCTGCGGGCGCTGCGGCGGGTTGCGGATGCCGGTCTCCCCCTCCCGCTGCAGCTCGGGGTGGCGCGGGGGAACGTCTTCGCGGCCGAGGTGGGCGTGCCCGACCGGGCGGCCTACTCCGCGATGGGCGACACCACCAACACCGCGGCCCGGATCATGGGCACCGCCCCGATCGGCACGGTGCACGCGCACCCGGCCGTGCTGGAGCGATCGCACACCCTCTTCGCGGTCACGCCACGCGGACCGTTCCGGATGAAGGGCAAGGCCGCCCCGGTGCTCGTCTACGAGGTCGGCGAGGAGGTGGGCACCCGCGAGGCCGCGGGCACCACCCGGCTGCCGTTCCTCGGGCGCGACGCCGAGCTCGCCACCGCGCGAACGGCGCTGGAGGAGGCCCTGTCCGGCGAGGGCGGTGTGGTCGTCGTCGAGGGGCCCGCCGGCATCGGCTGCACCCGGCTCGCGCTCGAGGCCCTCGACGCCGCGGGGGTCAGCGAACGGCTCGCCCTGCGGGCCGAGCCCTACGGCTCGTCGAGCGCCTACCGGGTGCTGCGCGACCCGCTGCGTGCGCTGCTCGGCATCGCCCGCGGCAGCCGCGAGGAGATGGGTGCGGCGCTGCTGGCGGCCCTGCACGACAAGGCGCCCGGGCTGCTGCCGATGGCGCCCCTCCTCGCCGACGTGCTGTCCGTGGGGGTCCCGGACACGCCGGAGGCCGACCGGGTCGACCCGCAGTACCGCGCCGACCGGGTCGCCGACGTCGTCATCGAGCTGCTCGACCGGCTCGCACCCGGTCGCTTCGCCGTCGTCGTCGAGGACGCCCACTGGGCCGACGGCGCGTCGGTCCACCTGCTGGGCCGGCTGGCCGCCGCCACCTCGGGGCACCCCCGGGCGGTCGTCGTGGTGCGGCGCGGCGGGAGCGACGGTTTCGCACCGGCATCCGGCACCCGCATCGTCCTCGACCCGCTGCCGGACGACGTCGTCGAGAAGCTCGTCATCGCCGCCACCGAGGCGACCCCGCTGCGCCCGCACGAGGTCGCCGCCGTCGTCGCCAAGGCCGGCGGCAACCCGCTGTTCGTCGAGGAGGTCACCCGCCTGGCGCTCGGGGCCGGCTCGCTCGAGGAGCTGCCCGAGTCGGTGCAGGCCGCGATGGGCGCCCAGGTCGACGAGCTGCCACCGGGGGCCCGGCGGATCCTGCGCTACTGCGCGGTGCTCGGCCTCAGCGTGCGCCGCGAGGTGCTCGAGGGCACCCTGGCCGCGGACGGCCTGGTGCTCGACCGAGCCACCCTGGCGACGCTCGGCAACCTGGTCGAGGCCGACGGCCCGGACCGGTTGCGGTTCCGGACGAGCCTGGTGCGCGACGCGGCCTACGACGGTCTGGCCTACCGGGTGCGGGCCCGCGTCCACGGCACTGCCGGTGGCGTGCTCGAGCGGCTCAGCACCGACCTCGACGCCGACTCCCCCGCGCTGGTGCTGCACTTCGCCCGCGCCGGCGACGCACCGCGAACCTGGGACTACGCCCAGCGGGCCGGCCGGCTGGCCGAGGCCTCGTACGCGAACGCCGATGCCGCCGACCACCTCGAGACGGCGCTCGACGTGAGCCGGCGGCTGCCGGCCGTCACCGATGCCGAGCGGGCCCGCCTGTGGGCGAAGGTGGGTGACCTGCGCGAGCTCGCCGGCATGTTCACCGAGTCGGTCGAGGCCTACCGCGCCGCCGCCCGGCTGACCCGCGCCGACCCCGTCGCGACGGCCGACGTGCTGTCCCGGCAGGCCGCCGCCCACCTGCGCACCGGGGCGTTCACCACCACGCTGCGGGTCGTCACCCGGGCGCGTGGCCTCCTCGACGGTTCGGACGTGCCGACCGCCCGGCGCACCCGGGTGCGGCTCGACAACCTCACCGCCGTGGTGCGGGTGGAGCAGCAGCGCCCGCGCGAGGCCCGCGAGTGGGCGATCCGCGCGATGGAGGCGGCCGGGGCCGCCGGCGAGCACGAGACCCAGGTGCGGGCGCTGATGCTCGTCGACATGGCCGAGATGCAGCTGGGCGTGCCCGGGCTCGGCGCACGGCACCGCGAGGCGCTCGAGATCTGCGTGAAGCACGGGCTGCGCTCGCAGGAGGCGAAGGTGCGCTCGAACCTCGGGACGATGGCGTACTACGCCGGCCGCTGGAGCGAGGCCGCCCAGTGGTACCGCTCCAGCCGCGACGTCGCGATGGAGGCGGGCAGCGCGTTCGTGGCGGCCCAGACCGACGTCAACCTCGGCGAGCTGCTGATCAACCAGGGCCACCTCGACGAGGCGCAGGAGGTGCTCGTGAGCGCCGTGCGCGTGCTGCGGGCATCGGGGGCCGTGATCTTCCTCGCCGAGGGCCGGCTGCAGCTGGCGCGGGTGCACCTCAGCCGCGGCGACCTCGCCGAGGCCGAGCGACGGGCCGCCGAGGTGGTGTCGACCTTCTCGGGGCTCGACAACCACACCAGCGCCCTGGATGCCGGGCTGGTGCAGGCGGAGGCGGTGCTGCGCTCGCAGCGGCCGGTCGACGCCCTCGCGATCATCGACGGCGCGGAGCGGGCAGCCGGCGCCGACGCGGCGTTCTCCATGCCCGGGATGTGCCTGCAGCGGGCCCGGGCCCTGCTCGCCCTCGGCCGCCTCGACGAGGCCGCCGAGCAGGTCGAGGTGGGGCTCGTGGCCGCCCGCGAGCAGGAGCTGCCCTACGAGGAGGCCCTGCTGCTGCAGGTCGGCAGCGCCACCGACCTGCGTCGCGGGCTCCCCACGGATGCCGCGTACGCGCAGTCCCGCTCCGAGGAGCTCCTCGCGCGGCTGGGTGCCGTGGGCTAGTGCAGCCGGGCGGTCACCCGGCCGTCACCACTGCATCCTCGCGTCACCGTAGACGTAGACCTGGTCGTGGGAACCGACGACGTCCGGGCTGCCATCGACGCTCAGGGCATCCCTGGAGATGACGCAGGCGTACTGGACGCCGTCGATGTCCGGGTCCTGGTCCGTCGCCGACGCCGGTAGGCCACCGGCGTAGCCGAGGAACTGGCCGTCGGCACCGTACGCCGGGTCAGGGCACCAGCCGAGCTGAACCGTGGTCCCCGGGGTCGGGACCTCGTAGTCGATCTTGAGCTCGGGTGTGTCGGTCGACCCGGCCTGCTGGGGGAACGACCACCGCAGGTCCCACACGAACTGTGCGCTGGTCTGGCTGTCGAGCGGCTTGAGGAACTGGGCCGCCTGCGACGCGTTCGACAGCGTGTAGGGCACGGCCGCGCACGAGGTGGTGCCGACGTTGCCCAGCCGGAACACGGTGACCTGCGGCTCGTCCCCGACGGCGGCCTGCGTGCGAGTCTGGCCGCCACAGGTGATCGTGCCCTCGATGATCTCGATCACCGATGCGTTCGGCGTCGCCGTCGGTGACTGCGGGAGCACGATGCCGTCGCCCCCGCCCTCGAGCGAGAAGGCGCCGTTCACGGCCTTGAGGGTGATGGTGTCGAAGAAGACGCCGTCATCGGCACCGAGCCACGACGGCACGCTGATCGGCCAGCGGCAGTTGTCGTTGACCCCCGAGTCCGGGCCGGAGTCGGCCGGGTTGTTGCACGTGAAGGGCGTCGTGCCGGTCAGCGCCGGGAGCCCGATGGTCGCGCCGCTCTGCAGCTCGTAGGTGGCCGTCGTGACCCCCCCGCGGGAGAGCGTCGCGACGATGCGGGCACTCTGCTTCAGCTCGAGGTCGAGGAAGGCCGAGCTCGCCACGGCGTTGCTGCCGACCGCGCTCGTCACGCCGGCACCGAGGCCGATCCGCAGCTGCTCGGTGGTCGGTGCGTTCACCTGGTAGCACGACGTGCCGCTCTTCTTCTCCTTCACCCCGATCGAGCCGCTCTGGTACGACGCGAGGTCCTCGGTGAAGGCGGTTCGGGTCGTGCCCTGGAACGTCAGGAAACGCGACGACGCGGCGCCCTGCTGCACACCGCAGTCGGCCGCGGGGGCCAGGGTCTGGGACGAGCCCAGCTGACCCGAGGCGTTGTTGAGCGTGATCGACGACGCGGAGCCCGTCTTGATCGCCACCCACGCCGGCACGTAGGCACCGGTTCCGACGGCGGCCGCGGGCTGCACGGTGGTCGAGGCGGCGCGCTCCGGCAGGTGGCCCACGACGAGTGCCAGCGGCACCATCGCCACGGCCAGCACGGCACCGACCACCTTCACCGCCGAGGCCCGGTGCGGGGTCGAGATGTCGTCCGGTCCGACGGGTCCTGGGTCTACGGGCATGACGAGCTCTCCCTGCCGATACGCTGCGTGCCTCCCCGGGGCGCGGACGTGCGAGCACGGACCGGCCGTCGAGCGTCGCGACACGACCCCGGACCACGACGCCCGAAGTGGAAGTCAACCTAACCTGAGACCTCGCTGGGGGCCATGGCTCGACCGGGCCATTGCGCAGTGGCCTGCAGTGCGATATGGCAGGTCAGCAGCCTGACCCCGGGCTGGACGGCCCCTGGGAGGTCAGCCCTCCAGGGTGAGTACCAGGTGGGTCGTGGCCGGGTCCTTGGCCGAGCGCAGGCCGGCGGTGACCCCGTCCTCGTGGCGGTCGACGACGAGCTCGACGGTGCTCGGCAGGAAGACCGGCCGGGTGAACCACACGCTGCTGCTCGACGGCCCGAGCGACGTGCGGCCCAGTGCGGCGAGGGTGCGCGCACAGGTCCACATGCCGTGCGCGATCTGGTGAGGGAAGCCCATCGCCCTCGCGCTGAGCGCGTACAGGTGGATCGGGTTGACGTCGCCCGACACCCCGGCGTACGAGCGGCCGAGGTCCTCGGGCAACCGCCACCGGGCGACGGCCGTGCCCTCCGGGACGGCGGGCGGGGTGGTGGCGCGTGGTGCGTCGTCGGTGCCCCTCCCCCGGCTCAGGTAGACGCTGTCGCACTCCCAGGCCAGCTCGTCACCGACGTGCGCCTCGAGCCGCACGTCGAGGGTGCGGCCGCGCTTGTGCGGCCGCAGGGCACCGGCGGTCACCGACAGCGTGAGGGGGTCAGCGGCATCCAGCCGTCGGTGCGTGGTGACCCGGTTGCTCAGGTGCACCATGCCCGGAAGCGGCACCGGGAAGTCACGCCGGGCCATCAGGGCGGTCTGCACCGGGAAGGCGAGCACCCACGGGTACGGCTGCGGCAGGGTGTCGTCGACCGCGTAGCCGGTGAGCCGCTGGTAGGCCGCGAGCCTCGCCCGGTCGACCTGCACGCCCTCGACGACCAGGGTGCGGTCGGGCACCGAGTCGCCGCGGGGCAGCTTGGCGGTCAGCGCCGCCTGCACGAGCAGCGGTGCGGTCGACGGCATCCCGGTGAGGGTCTCGACCGCCACGTCAGGCCCCGAGCAGACTCTGGCCGCACACCCGCACGACGTTGCCGCTCACCGTCGACTGCCCGTCGGACGCGAAGTAGGCGATCGTCTCGGCCACGTCGACCGGAAGACCACCCTGCGACAGGCTGTTCAGCCTCCGCCCGAGCTCGCGCGTCGCGAACGGGATGCGGGCGGTCATCTCGGTCTCGATGAACCCCGGGGCCACGGCGTTCACCGTGATGCCGCGACGCTGCAGCGCCTTGTCGGCCGCGTACGCGTCGACGAGCCCGATGACCCCTGCCTTGGATGCCGCGTAGTTGCTCTGCCCGCGGTTGCCGGCGATGCCGGCGATCGACGACACGAGCACGACGTGGCCACCCTGGCGCAGGCCGTCCCTGCCGAGGAACGCCTCGTTCATCCGCAGGATCGAGCCGAGGTTGACGTCGACCACCGAGGCCCAGCGGTCGGCGTCGGTGTTGGCGAGCAGCTTGTCGCGGGTGATGCCGGCGTTGTGCACGACGACGTCGAGCCCGCCGTGGCGGGTCCGGGCGTGGCCGAGGATGCGCTGGCCGGCATCCGGCGCGGTGACGTCGGCCTGCAGGGCCGTGCCGCCGATCGCGTTGGCGACGGCCGCGAGGGACGCGCCGGCCGACGGGACGTCGACGCAGACCACGGTGGCGCCGTCGCGCGCAAGGGCGCGGGCGATCTCGGCCCCGATGCCGCGGGCCGCCCCGGTGACCACGGCCACCTTGCCGTCGAGCGGGCGGTCGTGGGGCACCGCGGAGGCGACGCCCTTCCCGACCCGGAACACCTGCGCGTCGACGTAGGCCGAGCGCGCCGACAGCAGGAACTCCACGGTGCCCAGCGCGGCGGCCTCCGAGCCGTCGGCGACGAGCACCAGGTTGGCGGTGGCACCGGCCCGCAGCTCCTTGGCGACCGAGCGGGTGATGCCCTCCAGCGCCCGCCGGGCGGCCCGCTGCGCGGGCGAGCCGGCCAGGGCCGGGTCGCGCCCGATCACCACGACCCGGGCGCAGCGGCCGAGCCGCTTCAGCGCCGGGGCGAGCGTCGCCCGCAGCGACTCGAGGTCGGCGGGGCCGTCGGCAGCGGTGAGGTCGACGACGACGCCGCCGAGCCGGCCGGTCTCGGGCACGTCGTCGACCAGGGTCGCGCCGCTGCCGGTGAGGGCGTCGCGCAGCGCGGCGACGGCCGGGAGGTCACCGTGACCGCCCACCAGCACCGGGCCGTCGACGAGCGGCCGGCCCGGCACCTGTCGGCGCAGCGCCACGGGCTGGGGCAGGCCGAGGGTGGTCGCGAGCTTCTTGCCGAGACCGGAGGAGACGAACGCCGTGTAGCCGTCGCGGTGCGCCATCTCAGGCCGCCTCGAGGATCGCCACGACGCCCTGCCCGCCGGCGGCGCAGATCGAGATCAGGCCGCGCGAGCCCGGCCCCTTCTCGTGGAGCATCGTGGCCAGCGTGGCGACGATCCGCCCACCGGTTGCCGCGAACGGGTGGCCGGCCGCCAGGGAGGAGCCGTTGACGTTGAGGCGCGAGCGGTCGATGGGGCCCAGCGGCGCGTCGAGCCCGAGCCGGTCGCGGCAGAACTCCTCGTCCTCCCACGCGGCCAGCGTCGAGAGCACGGTGGCGGCGAACGCCTCGTGGATCTCGTAGAAGTCGAAGTCCTGCAGCGACAACCCGTTGCGGGCGAGCAGCCGAGGCACGGCGTACGCCGGCGCCATCAGCAGGCCCTCGTCGCCGGTGACGTAGTCGACCGCGGCGGTCTCGCCGTCGACGAGCCAGGCCAGCGGCTTCAGGCCGTGGGCGGCGGCCCACTCCTCCGACCCGAGCAGCACCGCCGAGGCGCCGTCGGTGAGCGGCGTGGAGTTGCCGGCCGTCATCGTCGCCCCCTCGCCCTTGCCGAAGACGGGCTTGAGCGAGGCGAGCTTGTCGAGGGTGGAGTCCGCGCGCAGGTTCGAGTCGCGGGTGAGCCCGAGGTAGGGGGTGAGCAGGTCGTCGAAGAAGCCGCGGTCGTAGGCGGCGGCGAGGTTGTGGTGGCTGGCCAGGGCCAGGGCGTCCTGGTCCTCGCGGGTGATGCCCCAGCGCTTCGCGGTGATGGCCATGTGCTCGCCCATCGAGAGCCCGGTGCGCGGCTCGGTGTTGGCGGGAACCTGGATGCCGAGGTCGGTGGGCCGGAACGCCAGGGCCGCCATCGCCTTGTCGGTCGAGCTCTTCGCGCGGTTCATCCGCAGCAGCTTGCGGCGCAGCTTCTCGGGCACGACGACCGGTGCGTCTGAGGCCGAGTCGGCGCCGCCGGCGATGCCCGACTCGATCTGCCCGAGCGCGATCTTGTTCGCCACGAGGATCGCCGCCTCCAGGCCGGTGCCGCAGGCCTGGGTGATGTCGTACGCGGGTGTGGTCGGCGACAGGCTCGAGCCGAGCACGGCCTCGCGGGTCAGGTTGAAGTCGCGGCTGTGCTTGATCACCGCACCCGCGACGACCTCACCGAGCCGCTCGCCGGCCAGGCCGTGGCGGGCGATCAGGCCCTCGAGGGCGGCGGTCAGCATGTCCTGGTTGGAGGCCTCCGCGTAGGCGCCGAACTGGCGCGCGAAGGGGATCCGGTTGCCGCCGAGGACGGCGGCGCGGCGGGTGGAGGTCACCGGTCTGGCTCCTTGGTCGTTCTGGTCTGGTGCGGTCCCCGGTGCTGCGGGACGAGGCCCCCGTCGGCGACGAGGTACCCGGTACGGAAGGTAACAGGTACTGGCGGTTCCTGCTACCGTCCGGGGCGTGGGTGCGACCGAGACGACACCGGACGGACGCAGCTCCCGCTGGGACGAGCACCGCCTCGCCCGGCGCCAGGAGCTCGTCGAGGCGACCCTGCGCGCCATCCGGGAGCACGGCGCGGGCGTCGGCATGGACGAGGTGGCGGCCACCGCCCGTACCTCGAAGACCGTGTTCTACCGGCACTTCACCGACCGCGCCGGCCTGTACACCGCCGTGGCGGAGCGGGTCGACGCCACGATCATCCGCGACCTGACCCGGGCGGCCGGCGACCCCTCGACCGACGACGCGCGGGCCGTCATCCGCGGAGTCATCGCCGCGTACCTGCGGCTCGTCGCCGACGACCCCGAGGTCTACCGGTTCATCGTCAACGCGCCGATCGTGCCGGCCGGCGAGCGGCCGCAGGGTGACGTGGCAGCCGGGATGACCGACCGGATCGCCACGCACGTCGCCGACCTCGTCGCCGGGGGCCTCGCCGAGGCCTCCGCGCCGCGGTTGTGGGGCGTGGCGCTCGTGGGCATGGTCCGGGCGACCGCCGACGCCTGGCTCGCCGCCGGCGGGGCGGCCTCGGGCCCGAGCAGCGACGAGCTCGCCGACGACCTCACCGCCCTGGTCTGGGACGGCCTGTCGAGCGTCGCCGTGCCGGCCTCCGGCGGCTGACCCCGCTCAGGCGCTCCACCACGGGCGCAGCGGCAGGCCGCTCGACGCGTCGTCGTGCGGGCGCACCGCGAGCACCTGGTGCAGCTGGATCTCGTTGCGCTCGAACCCGAGCCGCGACCCCGCCATGTACAGGCCCCAGACCCGGGCGGTGCCCTCACCGACCTCGGCGACGCACTCGTCCCAGTGGTCGACGAGGTTGCGGCACCACTGCGCCAGGGTGAGCGCGTAGTGCTCGCGCAGGTTCTCCTCGTGCACCACCTCGAGGCCGACGTCCTGGGCCTCCGAGATGACCCGGCCCGAGCCGGTGAGCTCGCCGTCGGGGAAGACGTAGCGGTCGATGAAGTGGCCGGTCTCCTGCCGGCGGTTGTGCGGGCGGGTGATGCAGTGGTTCAGCAGCAGCCCGCCGGGGCGCAGCCGGTCGCGGATCCAGGCGAAGTAGGCCGGGTAGTTGCGCACCCCGATGTGCTCGGTGAGCCCGATCGACGACACGGCGTCGAAGCCGGTCTCGGTGACGTCGCGGTAGTCGCAGTGCCGCACCTCGGCGAGGTCGGCGAGCCCCTCGTCGGCGATGGCCTTCTGCGCCCACGCCGCCTGCTGCCGGGACAGCGTGACCCCGAGCACCTGCACGCCGTGGCGGGCCGCGTAGCGGACCATGCCACCCCAACCGCACCCGATGTCGAGCAGCCGGTCGCCCGGCCGCAGCCCGAGCTTGTCGAAGACCAGGCGGTACTTGTTCTCCTGGGCCTGCTCGAGGGTGGCAGCGGCGTCGGGGTAGCAGGCGCAGGTGTAGGTCATCGAGGGGCCGAGCACCATCTCGTAGAACCGGTTCGACACGTCGTAGTGGTGGCTGATCGCCCCGGCGTCGCGGGTCATCGAGTGCCGCAGGCCCTCGGCGGCGCGCCGCCAGCGGGGCAGGCTCTCCTGTGGCGGGGGCGGCGGGGGCGTGAGCCCCTTGACCCCGAGGGTGCGCGCCACCTCGAGGGCGACCGCCGCGGACGGGCGCTGGAACTGCACGCCGGCGAGGTCGACCAGCAGGTCGTAGGGGTCACCGGGGTGAACGCCCTCGACCACGAGGTCGCCGGCGACGTAGGCCCGGGCCAGCCCGAGCTCGCCGGGCGCCGTGGCGAGGTACGCCGCGGCGCGGGGGGTGCGCAGGTGCAGGGCCCGGGGAGCGTCGGCCGGCCCCAGGGCCGACCCGTCGTAGGCGACGAGGCGGAGCGGCAGCGGGCCGGCGACGACCGACTCGACGATCTCGGCGATGGACATCTGCTTCCTCTTCTCTGGGTGTGACTCGGTCCGTGGTGGTCGGGGTGGTCAGGCCCCGCGGACCGCCTTGGCGTAGAGGTCGGGCAGCCGACCGTCGGGGTCCCACCGCTGCTTCAGGGCGGGGTACGCGTCGCCGCCGTAGAGCCGGCGGAACTCCTCCTCGTCGTAGAACGACTCGGAGTACAGGGACTTGTGGCCGCGCAGTGCGGTGACCTCGCGCTCGATGCGCCGGTTCGTGGCGCCGGGCCCGGATGCCGGGTCGGACGGCACGGACGACCAGAACCCGACGTTGACGTAGGTCTCGCCGGGGTGCAGCGGGTAGAGGGTCCAGGGCTGGTCGCTGCGAAGGCGCAACGGGCACAGCCAGATCGGCTCGATGGGCACCTCGCGCAGGAACCAGCGCAGGAACTCGGCGGTGGCCCCCAGCGGGACCTCGACGTCCTGGACCACGCGCTCACGCGGCGGACGACCCTGGCGTGCCTCGAGCCGGTCGGCGACGGAGAAGCGCCGGTCGAGGGCGATCAGCTTCCAGTAGACGCTGCTGCGCAGCCACCGCTTCGGCCAGAGCCGGCGGACGTGGGGGTTCTGCGCCCCGAACGCGCGCGAGCACCAGAACCAGTCGGTGTCCCAGCGCCAGAGGTAGTCGAGCGTGGTGAGCCGGTCGCGCCGCGGCTGCGGGTCGTCGTGCTGGATCGAGCGGTAGTAGATGTCGCGGCCGGTGTAGTCGCTCGTCGGCCCCGGCTCGTCGCTGCGCGCACCGAGCACCAGGTAGGACTCGGTGGCGGTGAACACGACGCCGTCGACGTAGTCGACCGGCTCGCCGTCGAAGGCCCCGTCGCGCATCACCGACCCCAGCGCCGCCACCAGCTCGTCGAGGTCGTGGAAACGCACGTGCCGCAGGGTGACCACCCGGCCGACCGGCTCGAGCTCGATGCGCAGCCGGGTGGCGTAGCCGAGCGTGCCGTAGGAGTTGGGGAAGCCCCGGAAGAGGTCGGGGTGACGCGAGACGGCATCCGTCGTGACGACCTCGCCCGACCCGGTGAGGACGTCCATCTCGAGCACCGACTCGTGCGGCAGCCCGTTGCGCCAGGACGTCGACTCGATGCCGAGCCCGGTGACCGCCCCGCCGAGGGTGATGGTGCGCAGCTGCGGCACGACGAGGGGGGTGAGCCCGTGCGGCAGGGTGGCCTCGACGAGGTGCTCGTAGGTGCACATGCCCTGCACGTCGGCGGTGCGGCCCTCGGCGTCGACCTCGACGACCCCGGCCAGGCCCGAGGTGTCGAGCCCGGGCACGGTGCTCGCGGCGCGGGGGCGGAACAGGTTGGAGGTGCGCTTGGCGAGGCGCACCCGCTCGCCCGCGGGGATCGCCCGGTAGCTGTCGAGCAGCCGCTCGACCCCGGCCTCGTGGGCCGCCCCGACGACTGCCGTCATGCCGGCACCACGGCGTCACCCACCCGGATGCTGCCCGGCTCGCCGACGGCGGCGTAGAGGCCGGGGCAGGACGTGCCGGTGGACTGCACGGCGAGCAGCACCTGGCCGATGCGCACCACCGACCCGTCGAGCGACTCGACCCACTCGGTGGGGGCGTCGAGGACGAGGTTGGCGCGGGTCGACGGGGCGTCCGAACCGACGAGCGACACCGCGGCCTTCTTGGGCCGGTCGCCCACCAGGCCGGCCTCGCCGACCTGCACGCTGGCGTGGTCGACCCCCGCCTCGCCGCGCACGGGATAGGTGTGGATGGCCAGGACCCGGATGACGTCCATGACATATCAATACACCCGGGGGCCGACGGCATTCCCGCACATTCCCGATCGGGGCCGCAATCCGGTCACAGGGCGGTGACCTGCGCACACGCCGCCGCACAGGTGGGCCACAGCATCCGGACGGTGTCCCGAAAGGCTGCGTCCCTAGCGTCACCCGCGTGACCACCGCCTCCCTCACGTCCACCCCGTGGCGCCGTCGTGCCCTGGGTCTCCTCGTCGCCGTCGCGCTCGTGGCCGCCGGTGCGGTCGGGGGCTGGTGGTGGAGCAGCCGCGCCGCCGCCAGCCCCTCCGCAACGGCCACCACGAGCACCCAGCTGGCCACCGCCTCGCTGGGCACGGTCAAGCAGACCGTCTCGGCGTCGGGCACCATCGAGCCCGCGAACCAGGCCACGGCCTCGTTCACCTCGTCGGGCACCGTCACCTCCGTCGACGTCGAGGTCGGCGACACCGTCGCGAAGGGGCAGGTGCTGGCCACGATCGACGACGAGGACCTGCAGGATGCCGTGACGCTCGCCGAGGCGTCGGTCACCGCCGCGCAGGACCAGGTCGACAGCGCCTCCACCTCGCAGGCCCTGGCCTCCGCGAAGGCCCAGCGGGCCAGTGCGCGCAGCCAGCTCGCCGACGCGCAGGCCGCCCTCGACGGGGCGACCCTGCGGGCGACCATGGCCGGCACGGTCGCGAGCGTCGGCCTGGCCGTGGGTGACTCGACCGGGTCCGGGTCCGCGTCGGGCGGGTCCGACCCGGCCGCCTCGGGTGGCGCCGCCACCGGCACGGGCACCGGCAGCACCGCCACGTCGAGCACCGGCATCCAGGTCGTGGACACCTCGAGCTGGCTCGTCGACGCGAGCGTGTCGAGCAGCGACCTCGGGAAGCTGAAGAAGGGCCTGCAGGCGACCATCACCCCGACCGGGGCCACCGAGAACATCTTCGGCACGGTGAGGAGCGTCGGCGTGGTGGCGTCGTCCTCCTCGTCGGGCACCGCCGCCTTCCCCGTGGTCATCGACGTCACCGGCACGCCGGAGGGTCTGCACGCGGGGACGACCGCAACGGTGGCGATCACCGTCAAGCAGCTCACCGACGTGCTCACCGTGCCGACCCAGGCGGTGCGCACGACGAACGGCGCGACCACCGTGCAGCTGAGCAAGGACGGCACGGTCACCACCACCCCGGTGACGGTGGGCGGCGTCTACGGCACGTCGACGGTCGTCACCACGGGGCTGGCGGAGGGTGACCAGGTGGTCGTGACGGTCCGCTCCTTCCCCCGGCCCTCGGGCGCGTCGAACGGGACCGGTCAGCAGGGGCAGTTCCCGGGTGGAGGCCAGGTCCCGGGCGGCGGCCAGTTCCCCGGTGGCGGCCAGTTCCCGGCCGGCCCTCCCGGCGGGGTGGGCCAGTGAACGCCACCCCGATCCTCCGGCTGGACGACGTGGGCAAGGTCTACCGGTCCGGCAGCCTCGAGGTGGCGGCCGTGCGCGGCGTCAGCCTCACCGTGCACGACGGCGAGTTCGTCGCGATCATGGGGCCGTCCGGCTCGGGCAAGTCGACCCTGATGCACGTCATCGGCTGCCTCGACACCCCCTCGAGCGGCAGCTACCACCTCGCCGGCGAGGACGTCAGCACGATGCGCGAGAGTGCGCTGGCCGACGTGCGCAACCGGCGGATCGGCTTCGTCTTCCAGCAGTTCAACCTGCTCTCGACGATG
>DASSQL010000104.1:0-3665 GCA_035702525.1 Ornithinibacter sp.
TGGTTGTTCGAGGCGATGTCACCGTCGACGAGGTGCTCGAGGAAGTGCCGCGCCCCGACCGGCCACCACACGTGCAGGTCCTTGGTGAGGAAGCTGCCGGTGATCATCCGCACCCGGTTGTGCATCCACCCCTGCGCGAGCAGCTGGCGCATGCCGGCGTCGACGATCGGGTAGCCGGTGCGGCCGGCCTTCCACGCCTCGATGGCGTCCTCGGGCTCGTCGTAGCGCATCCGCGACATCTCCGGCCGCAGGTCCGACCACGCCGTGCGCGGCTGGTGCCACAGCACGTCGGCGTAGAACTCGCGCCAGGCCAGCTCGTTCTCGTAGGTGTGCGCGCCGGTGCCGCGCTCCCCCGCCAGGTCGGCCAGCAGCGTGCGCGGGTGCACGACACCGAGCTTGAGGTAGGGCGAGAGCCGGGACGTGCCGTCGAGGTCGGGGCGGTTGCGGTCGTCGGAGTAGCCGGTGAGGGCACCGTCGCGGAACTCCCGCCACCGCGCCAGGGCGGCCTCCTCACCAGCGGGCGGCAGGTCGGGGAGGTCGGGGGCGGCCAGGGCGGCCCGCACCGCGGCCGTCGCGTCGGCGTCGTTGCGGGCGTGCCGCAGGGGCAGCTCGCGCGGCGTCGGGGCGGGGTCGGGCCACCCGTGCGCCCGCCACGCCTTGGAGAACGGCGTGAAGACCTTGTACGGCTCACCCGAGCCGCTGAGGACCAGACCGGGCCCGACGGCATACGGCGTACCGGTCTCGACCCACTCGATCCTGTTCTCCCCCAACCGTGCTGCGACGACGTCGTCGCGGCGCCGTCCGGCCGGCGTGGTCTCGCGCGACACGTGCACCGACGACGCCCCCACCCGCGCGGCGAGCTCGGGCACGACCCGACGAGGGTCGCCGTGCAGCAGGGTCAGCGCGCCGTCGAAGGCGTCGATCGTCGCCTCGAGCGTGGCGGCCAGCCAGGCCCGGCGCGCCGCGCCCCCGCCGTCCCACAACCGGGGGTCGACGACGAAGGCGACGACCAGGTCGCCGTCGGCGGCGTCGCGGGCGGCGAGCAGGGCGGGGTGGTCGCGGCGGCGCAGGTCGCGGCGTAGCCACAGCACGGAGGTCATCGGGGCGCCCTCATGACAACCGGTCCAGGACCGGGGGCAGCAGGAACAGCATGCCCAGCGACCAGGTCAGGTGGGTGATCGCCGGGCCGAGGATGCCGCCGGTCACCCTGCGCTGGAAGGCCACCACCAGCCCGACGAGGGCGGCCGCGAAGACGAGCAGCGGGATGCCCGACGTCGCGGTGACCAGCGTGTAGACGACCGTGGTGATGGCCACCGCGTGCCGGCGGCCGACCGCGGCGTAGAGCGCCCCGCGGAAGTACAGCTCCTCGGCGATGCCGTTGACGATGGTGATCACCGTGACGAGCGCGAGGGAGCCGAACCGGGCGTGGTCGAGCAGCTCCTGCACCGGGTCGCGCAGGAACGGGATCTGCGCGACCACGACGGCGCCGACCATGAACAGCCCGAGCAGCAGGGCCCCGAGGGCGAGCGACTGCACCACGGCCCGGCTCGACTCCCCGCCGTCGCGGGTGTGGCCGTGGCCGAGGTGGAGCGGGCCGCTCAGGAAGGCACCGCCGGCCCACACCCCGGCCAGGGCGAAGGTCGCGGCGTAGAACGTCGGGTCACCGGGCTCGATCCGCAGCGCCCACGCGAGCACCACGGCACCGACGAGCAGGGTGACGGCCGCGACGACCCGGCGCCGGTGGAACGCCGAGTCCGGCTCGGTGTGGTCGCGGGGAACCGGGTCGACGAGGGCAGCGCGCACGAAGGCGCGCAGCTCGGTGACCGGGTTCATCGGGTGGCTCGGCTCACGACCCGCCGTTCCCACGACCGCCCGCCCACGCGGGGTCGGCGCTCGTGACGTGGGCCGGGTCGACGGTGCCCGGCTCCGGGCGGGGCTGCACGTCGTCGCCGGCGATGGCGTCGGCCACGGCGCGGTCGAAGGTCAGCGGCCCCTGCGGCGGTGGCCCGACCAGGTCGTCGAGGTCGTGCTCGGCGCAGACCACCTCGTGCAGCAGGCTGCCGACGAGCGGCTTGGCGACGCCGGTCGGCACGGGGGTGACGAACCCGACCCACTGGCTGGCGAGGTACGGCGTGAGCACGGGCACGGTGACGATGCGCCGCGACATCAGCCCGGCGACCTTCGCGAAGCGCTGGATCATCTCGCGATAGGTGAGCACTTCGGGGCCGCCGATGTCGAAGGTGCGGTTGACCTCCGGCGGCAGGTCGGCGGCGCGCACCAGGTAGTGCAGCACGTCGCGCACGGCGATCGGCTGGATCCGGTTGTCGAGCCACTTCGGCGTGATCATCACCGGCAGGCGGGTGGTGAGGTGGCGCAGCATCTCGAACGACGCCGAGCCCGAGCCGAGGATGATCGCCGCCTGGAGCACCGCGGTCGGCACCCCGCTGGCCATCAGCAGGTCGCCGACCTCGACCCGGGAGGCCAGGTGGTCGCTCAGCGGGCCGTGGTCGGGGTGCAGTCCGGAGAGGTAGACGATGCGCCCGACGCCGGCCTCGTAGGCAGCCAGCCCGAAGGCCCGGGCGAGGTCGCGGTCGCGCTCGACGAAGTTGCCGGCGCCGTCCATCGAGTGCAGGAAGTAGTAGGCGACGTCGACGCCATCGAGCGCCGTGGCCAGGGTGTCGGCGGAACTCGCGTCACCCTCGACGACCTCGACCTGGTCGCGCCACCACCGGTCGGCCACCTTGGCGTCGTCACGGGTCAGGGCCCGCACCTGCCACCCCTCCTCGAGGAGGCGGGGGACGAGGCGCGAGCCGATGTACCCGGTGACGCCGGTGACCAGCGCCCGGCGGGGCTGGGTCACAGGCGGTCCAGCGCCGCGGCGAGCTGGGCGGCGGTCTTGTCGCCGAGGCGGTCCAGGAGCGGCTTCATGAGCGGGCCGGCGAACCGGGCCAGCCCGGTGAAGGTGAAGTCGGCGCGGTAGACGACCGTCGAGCCGCCGTCGTTCGGGGTCACCGTGATCGTGTCGTGGCTCGTGGTGGTGTCGTTGCGGCCCACGATGACGAAGCGTGGCTGCTCCACGGCATCCACCGTGTACTCGAGCTCGACGGTGTTGCCGACGAACGTCGAGACGTTCTTGTAGACGGTTCCGGGGCCACCGTCACCCGAGACCAGCTCGCACGAGTCGGTGCCGGAGTCCCACTCCGTGGCGTTGCGGAAGTCGGCGAGGTACGGGAACACCTTCTCGGGTGGGGAGGTGGTCGTCACGGTGCGCTCGATGGTCGTGCTCATCGGCTGTCCTTTCGGGCGAGTCGGATCTGGGCGACGTCGAGGTAGTGCATGGCGAACCCCGCCTCACAGTAGGCGAGGTAGAACTCCCACATCCGGCGGAAGGTCTCGTCGAAGCCCTGGCTGTTGATGCTCGGCCACTGCTCGAGGAAGGTCTCGCGCCAGCGGCGAAGGGTCTCGGCGTAGTCGGCGCCGAAGGCCTGCACCCGCTCTACCCGCAGCTCGGTGCTGTCACGCGTCACCTCGTGGATCGCCTGCAGCGAGGGGATCAGGCCGCCCGGGAAGATGTACTTCTGGATCCAGCCGAACGAGCCGCGCGTCGCGATCAACCGGTGGTGCTCCATCAGGATGGCCTGGATGGCGACCGCGCCGCCGGGGGC
>DASSQL010000105.1:0-3493 GCA_035702525.1 Ornithinibacter sp.
GTCGGCGACGACCCGGGGTCGCACTGGTACGTCGGCGCCAAGCACAAGGACTGCGCGGAGATCGGGATCGAGTCGATCCGCGTCGACCTGCCCGCGACGGCGACGCAGGCCGAGGTCGAGGACCACATCGACATGCTCAACGCCGACCTGGCCTGCACCGCCTTCCTGGTGCAGCAGCCGACCGGCCTCGACGAGAACGCGATCCTCGCCCGCGTCGACCCGGTGAAGGACGTCGACGGCCTGCACCCGACCAACCTCGGCTGGCTGGTGCTCGGCCACCCCGCGCCGCTGCCGTGCACGCCGGTGGGCTGCATCGAGCTGCTCCGCCGACACGACGTGCCGATCGCCGGCGCGAAGGTGGTCGTCGTCGGTCGCGGCATCACCGTGGGGCGCCCGCTGGGCCTGATCCTCACCCGCAAGTCCGAGAACGCGACCGTCACGCTCTGCCACACCGGCACTCGTGACCTGGCCGCCGAGGTGCGGCAGGCCGACATCGTGGTGGCGGCCGCCGGCGTGCCGGGCATCATCACCGCCGACATGGTCAAGCCCGGTGCCGCCGTGCTCGACGTCGGCGTCTCCCGCGTGCTCGACCCGGCCACCGGCAGGTCCGTCGTCGCGGGTGACGTCGCCCCCGGCGTCTGGGACGTCGCCGGCTTCGTCAGCCCCAACCCCGGCGGGGTCGGCCCGATGACCCGGGCGATGCTCCTGTCCAACGTGGTCGAGGCCGCCGAACGAGCGCTCGCCGAGTCGTCGGCCGGCGTCCGGGGCTGACCGTGGCCGCCTCCGCACGCACCACGACACTGGTGTGGCGGGTCCTGCCGGTCGTCGCGCTGCTGGCGCTCGTCGCCACCTGGGGCCGTGACATCGGCATCGCCGTGGTCGTGCTCGTCGCGCTGCTGCTCGCCGGTGCCGTGCTCGCCGCCGTGCACCACGCCGAGGTGGTGGCCCACCGGGTGGGGGAGCCGTTCGGCTCGCTCGTGCTCGCGGTCGCCGTCACCGTCATCGAGGTCTCGCTCATCGTCACGCTGATGCTGTCCGGCGGTGACGAGGCGGCCACCCTCGCCCGGGAGACGGTCTTCGCCGCGGTGATGATCACGATCAACGGCATCCTCGGCCTGTCACTGCTGATGGGCGCGCGCCGCTTCGGCACCGTCCGCTTCAACGCCGAGGGCACCGGGGGCGCGCTCGCGACCGTCGCCACGCTGGCCACGGTCTGCCTCGTCCTGCCGACCGTCACCGAGAGCCAGCCGGGCCCGGAGTTCACCTCGGCCCAGCTCGCCTTCGCCGCCATCGCCTCGCTCGCGCTCTACCTCGCCTTCGTCGTGACCCAGACCGTGCGCCACCGCGACTTCTTCCTGCCCGTCTCGCGCAAGGGCGCCACCCTCACCGAGGACGACCACGCCGACCCGCCGACCAACCGCGAGGCCTACACCTCGCTCGGCTTCCTGCTGCTCTCGCTCGTGGCCGTCGTCGGGCTCGCGAAGATCGAGTCGCCGGCCATCGAGGAGGGCGTGCTCGCGGCCGGTCTCCCGGTCTCGTTCGTCGGTGTCGTCATCGCGCTGCTGGTGCTGCTGCCCGAGACGATCGCCGCCGTCAACGCGGCCCGGCGCGACCGCATCCAGACCTCGCTCAACCTCGCCATGGGGTCGGCGATGGCGAGCATCGGCCTGACCATCCCGACCCTGGCCGTGGCCTCGATCTGGATCCCGACACCGCTGCACCTCGGCCTCGGCGCGACCCAGATCGTGCTGCTGGCCATCACGGTCGTCGTCGCGGTGCTGACCGTGGTGCCGGGGCGGGCGACCCGCCTGCAGGCGAGCGTGCACCTCACGCTCTTCGCGGCGTTCCTCTTCCTCGCGATGTCCCCCTGACCCCTGGTCACAACTTTTTCGCCCGATGCCGGAAGCTTCACCTCAGCACCACTTCGGTTGGGGTGTCGAGGTGAAGCTTCTGGTGTGAAGCGCGGGGCTCCGCCTGGGGAGAGGCGTCGTCCACAGGGCACCGGATGCCGGTGCGCTCGTCCACAGGTCGGCGCGCAGTCTGGTCGGCGGCCGGGGTCGCGGGTGAGTCTTCGGGCCCATGACGACACACCCCACGACCACCTCACACACCGTTCCCTCAGCTGCTCCTCGTGCCCCCGAACCTCCCAGCACCGACACGGCATCGCTGACGTCCTTGGATGCCGCGCTGGTCACGACCGCGCGAACCCAACAGGGCATGCTCACCACCGCCCAGGCAACGGCGGCCGGCCTCTCGGCTCCGGTCCTGGTGAAGCTCGTCAAGGCGGGCGTGCTGCGACATCCGGGCCGAGGCCTCTACGCCGTCGAGACACTCGCGGCGGCAGACGCCGAGAGCTGGCACCGCCAGCTCTGCGTCGGCGCGTTCCTGCTCTACCCGGATGCCGTGCTCGCCGGGACGTCGGCGCTGCTGGCGCACGGCATCACGGTCTGGGGCGCGCGGCTGGGAACACCGAGCATCGCGCGGCCCATCCAGCGGGCGGGCGGGATGAGCGCATTCTGGGTGCGCCCCGCCCACGGTGAGTCGGTCTCGACCGACTGGGGCCCGGCATCCTCACCGGCGGCAGCCGTGGTGCAGCACGCGGTCGACCACGGCATCGTCACCGGTGTGGTGAGTGCGGATGCCGCCCTGCGCGAGGGTGTAGTCACTCCGGACGAGCTCGCCGCACAGCTGGCAGCGGTGGCGACCTGGCCGCACAGCAGCCGGGCGGCATCCATGCTGCGGCTCGCCGACGGGCGGCGCGAGTCGGTGGGGGAGTCCAGGTGCGGCGTGGCGCTCGCGATGGCCGGCATCGAGGTGACACCGCAGGTGCCGATCGTCGACGAGCGCGGCGACTTCGTAGCGAGGGTCGACTTCCTGGTCAACGGCACGAAGGTTGTCATCGAGTTCGACGGCAAGGTCAAGTACGCCGAAGGTGACCCGAAGGTGCTGTGGCTCGAGAAGCGGCGAGAGGACCGACTCCGCCGGCTGGGCTACCTCGTCGTCCGGATCACCTGGGCCCAGCTCGAACGGCCCGGAGCGGTTGCCGCTGCGGTGCGCGCCGCCCTGCGCGACCGCTGAGGCCCGGTCCCGGGCCGCCACGGGATTCCGGACCCGCTCCACATCAGAACCTTCACCTTCGCAAGGGAACGGAAGTGGTGCGAAGGTGAAGGATCTGGCATCGGGCGAGAAAGTTGTGGCAGGTGGGGTTAGTGGGCGCGTTCCTCCGGGGTGGCGCGGCGCACGACGAGCCGGGTCCAGGCACCGACGTAGATCCGGTCGTCCTCGGAGAGCTCACGGCGCTGGCCGGGCGGCACCGGGTCGTTCGGTAGCGGGCCGCTCGCCGGGCCGACGTAGGTGCCGTTGGACGACTGGAGGTCCTCGACCCACCAGCGCTGGCCGTCGGTGGTCAGCTGCGCCTGGCGCCGGCTCACGCCCGGGTCGCCCGTGCAGTCGACCTCCGGGTGGATGTTGCGGCTGGTCGACGGGCGACCGA
>DASSQL010000106.1:0-4290 GCA_035702525.1 Ornithinibacter sp.
CGCGTCGGCCGACCCCACGGTGGCCGACGTCAACCGTGGCCTGGGCACCGAGGACGACCCGGCGTTCGCCGGCATGCACGAGGCGTCGGCCCGCATCGCCCAGGGCACCCTCGAGGTGTGCCGCGGCGTGTGGCAGGGCGACATCGACCACGGGGTGAACTACTGCGGCGGCCTGCACCACGCGATGCGCACGTACGCCAGCGGCTTCTGCATCTACAACGACATCGGCGTCGGCATCCAGTGGCTGCTCGACCACGGCGCCCAGCGGGTCGCCTACGTCGACATCGACGTGCACCACGGCGACGGCGTCGAGCGGATGTTCTGGAACGACCCCCGGGTGCTCACGATCTCGGTGCACGAGAGCGGCCGGCACCTGTTCCCCGGCACGGGATGGCCCGCCGACATCGGTGGCCCCTCCGCGCGCGGCACGGTCGCCAACGTCGCCCTGCCGCCGGGCACCGGCGACTCCGCCTGGCTGCGCGCGATCGACTCGGTCGTGCCGCCGCTGGTGCGGGCCTTCGCGCCCGACGTGCTCGTCAGCCAGCACGGCTGCGACACCCACATGCACGACCCCCTGGCCCACCTGGCCATCACCGTCGACGCCCAGCGCCGCGCCCACGAGACCTTGCACGACCTGGCCCACGAGACGGCATCCGGTCGCTGGGTCGCGCTCGGCGGTGGCGGCTACGAGCTCGTCGAGGTCGTGCCCCGCTCGTGGACCCACCTGACGGCCATCGCCGCCCACGTGCCGGTCCCGGTCGACACGGCCGTGCCGCAGGAGTGGCTCGACCACGTGCAGCAGGTGCTGCACCGGGCCGCACCGAACCGGATGGGCGACCTGCCCGCCTCGGCGCTGCCGATCTGGGTGCAGCCGTGGAACATGGGCCACAACCCCGACAACCCGGTCGACCGGGCGGTCCTCGCCACCCGGCAGGCGACCTTCCCGCTGCACGGACTGGACCCCTGGTTCGACTGAAGGAGAACGCCCCGCCCCGGCCACGCCGGGGATTGCCGCCGGCGCCCGCGGCGTGTCGGCTGGACATCACCGAGCAATCTGATCCATTCGCTTCCACAGGGGTCACATCTGCCCCTATGGTTGCGCTTGCGAGTCCACATGCGACATGCCGGGGTGTTCCGGCTCTGGGGACGAGCAGAAGCACGAGGTCACGATGTCCACGGAGCGTCAGCTCGGGGAGGTGCGGTTCCTCACCGTCGCCGAGGTCGCCACGATCATGCGGGTCTCCAAGATGACCGTCTACCGCATGGTTCACGCCGGGGAGCTCCCGGCGATCCGCGTCGGTCGGTCGTTCCGAGTCCCCGAGGACGAGGTGCACGCCTACCTGCGCAGCTCGTTCGTCGACACCGCGTGACGCGACGCAGCAGCACACGTCCTTCAGGGGCGGCCCGCCTGGCGGGCCGCCCCTGAAGCGCTCGTCCTCGCCGCACCCGGCACGACCTGCACCTCGGCACGACCCCGCACCACCCCCACCCCCGACCACGGTTTGGGAGCACCGCACGCCTGCCGGTAGGGTGGGCAGCCGCACCAGACCGCCAGCATTGAGGACATCCCATGGGTTCAGTCATCAAGAAGCGGCGCAAGCGGATGGCCAAGAAGAAGCACCGCAAGCTGCTTCGCAAGACGCGCCACCAGCGCCGCAACAAGAAGTGACCTCGAGTCACCTCTCGAACTTCAAAGGTCCCCGCACCCCGGGGGCCTTTGTCGTAGGTCGAGCAGGTGGGTCGGCGGTACCGAACCGCTGAGGTCGGCCGGTGAGGGGGCTCACCTCACCGGTTCGGGGGGCACTGGGTAGGGTCGGCACAGGAACACGGCGAGCTTGAGGAGCAAGGGCATGGGGTCGGTGGTTCTCGTCACCGGGGTCTCCCGGTACCTCGGGGGCCTGCTCGCGCGCCGGCTGAGCGCCGACCCGACCGTCGACCGGGTGGTCGGCGTCGACGTCATCCCGCCGGCCGGCGACATCGGCGACGTCGAGTTCGTGCGGGCCGACATCCGCAACCCGATGATCGGCCGGGTCATCGAGAGCTCGGGCGTCGACACGGTCGTGCACATGAACGTGATCGCCACGCCCACCTTCGTCGGGGGGCGCACCCCGCAGAAGGAGATCAACGTCATCGGCACGATGCAGCTGCTCGCCGCCTGCCAGAAGTCGAGCACCGTGCGCCGCCTCGTCGTGAAGTCCTCCGCCGCGGTCTACGGCTCCACGCCGCGCGACCCGGCGATGTTCACCGAGGACATGAGCGCCAAGCGCACCCCGTCGGGCGGCTTCGGCAAGGACTCCATCGAGGTCGAGGGCTACGTGCGCGGCTTCGCCCGCCGCCGCCCCGACACCGAGATCCTCACCCTGCGGTTCGCGAACATCATCGGGCCGAAGATCCGCACCTCGATCACCGACTACTTCAACCTGCCGGTCATCCCGGCGCCGCTCGGCTTCGACGCCCGGATGCAGTTCGTGCACGAGGACGACGCCATCGAGTCGCTGGTGCTGGCCACCACGGGCACGGCCACGGGGGTCGTCAACATCGCCGGTGCGGGCGTCGTCACGGTGCTCCAGGCGGCGTCGATCGCGGGCCGCCCCGTCGTGTGGCTGCCGCTGCCGGCCGCTGGCCTCGTGGGCGGGCTGGCCCGCCGGATGGGCCTGGCCGACTTCTCGCCCGACCAGATGTCGTTCCTCGCCTTCGGCCGCGGCCTCGACACCACGCGGATGCACAGCGTGCTCGGGTTCGAGCCCCGGTTCAGCTCGCGCGGCGCGTTCGAGGACTTCGCGCACACCCTGGGCCCGGCCGTGCCCGCCGCCGCCATCGTCGGGGATGCCGTGAGCGGCGTCGCCGGCACCGCCACCCAGGTCGTGATGCGCACCCTGGGCACCGGGAGGGGTCACTGATGGCCGCACGTCAGGGAGCCCTGGCCGCCGGCGCCGCCCGCGCGTCGGGCGAGCGGGCCAAGCGCCGGTCCACCCCGCTCATCGGCGCCGAGCCGATCGTGCCGGCCGACGCCGCGGATGCCGTGACGGCTGCGGTTCCCGAGCCGGTCGCCGAGCCGACCCCCGCGGCGAAGAAGTCGTCCGCCACGAAGGCCCGGGCGAAGAAGTCGACGGCCACCAAGGCCGCGGCCAAGACGTCGACGGCTGCGAAGAAGAGCGCCGCCACGCCCGAGGCCTCGTCGACGGCAGCGACCGCGAGCACGGTCGCGGCCGCGAGCACGACGCCGGCGGCCCCGTCGAAGGCGGCCGCGAAGTCCGCGAAGCCCGCGAAGTCCACGAAGCCGGCGGCCACGGCCGGCGACCACCCGGCATCCGAGCCCGGCGACGGCGCCCCAGCGCGCCCGCCGCACCGTCCGGCCCCGCAGGTGCGCTCCGCGCCGTCGCGCACGGCCTCCCGGCAGAGCGGTGAGCGCCGCACCCGCGGGCCGGCCGCACCGCCGCAGCTGACCCCCGCCGCCGCGAAGGAGCGACGCCCCCGGGTCGACCCCCGCGAGAAGGCCCGCCGCGACGCCGAGCGCCCGCACCTGCGCATCGCCGAGCCGCCGCTCGACCCCACCGTGCACGAGGCCCCGAGCCGCACCGGGCTGCCGCTGCCCGACGTCGGCGACGCCCTCGACGCGGTCGTCGGCATGCTCCGGCTCGGCGCCGAGGCCGCCGGCGTCGCCCCCGAGGACGTCGAGCGCCGGGTCGCGCAGGTGCTCGCCTACGTGCGGCGCCGGGTCGACGGCGACTACGAGGTCGACGACTTCGGCTACGACGCCGACTTCACCGAGAACGTGTTCTATCCCATGCTCCGGCCGATCTACCGGCACTGGTTCCGGGTCGAGGTGCGGGGCATCGAGAACATCCCGGCCACCGGTGGCGCCCTCGTGGTGTCGAACCACTCGGGCACGATCGCCATCGACTCGCTGATGGTGCAGCTCGCCATCCACGACGAGCACCCGCAGCGCCGGGTGATGCGGGCCCTGGGCGCCGACCTGGTCTTCCAGACCCCGTTCCTCGGCACGATCGCTCGCCGGTCCGGCTCCACGCTGGCCACGAACGCCGACGCCGAGCGGCTGTTCGACCAGGGCGAGCTGGTCGGCGTCTTCCCCGAGGGCTTCAAGGGCGTCGGCAAGCCGTTCCGCGAGCGCTACAAGCTGCAGCGGTTCGGCCGCGGCGGCTTCGTGTCGGCGGCCCTGCAGGCGCAGGTGCCGATCATCCCGTGCTCGGTCGTCGGCGCCGAGGAGATCGCGCCGATCATCGGCAACATGGGCACCGTGGCGCGGCTGTTCGGGCTGCCCTACGCACC
>DASSQL010000107.1:0-13547 GCA_035702525.1 Ornithinibacter sp.
TGCCGGTGGTCAAGGTCGGCCGGATGGCCGGGCAGTACGCCAAGCCGCGCTCGAGCAACGACGAGACCCGCGAGGGCGTCACCCTGCCGGCCTACCGCGGCGACATGGTCAACGACTTCGAGTTCACCGAGGCGTCCCGCACGCCCGACCCGCAGCGGCTGGTGCGGGCCTACCACGCCAGCAGCGCCACCCTGAACCTCGTGCGGGCGTTCACCACGGGTGGCTTCGCCGACCTGCGCCACGTGCACGACTGGAACAAGGGCTTCGTCGCGAACTCGGCCAACGCGCGCTACGAGCGCCTGGCCCGCGACATCGACAAGGCGATGAAGTTCATGAACGCCTGCGGCGCCGACTTCGAGGCGATGCGCACGACCGAGTTCTTCTCCGCGCACGAGGCGCTCGTGCTCGACTACGAGCGCCCGATGACGCGCATCGACTCCCGTACCGGCAACCTCTACGACACCTCCGGCCACTTCGTGTGGGTGGGGGAGCGCACCCGTGACCTCGACGGCGCGCACATCGACTTCGTTGCGTCGGTGCGGAACCCGGTGGGGGTCAAGGTCTCCGCCAACGCCGACACCGATGACCTGCTGCGCATCATCGACAAGGTCGACCCCGAGCGCGAGCCCGGCCGGCTCACCTTCATCACCCGGATGGGGGCCGGCCGCATCCGCGAGGCGCTGCCGACCATCGTCGAGAAGGTCACGGCATCCGGCGCGTCGGTCACCTGGGTCTGCGACCCGATGCACGGCAACACCTACGAGTCGGCCTCGGGCTACAAGACCCGCGACTTCGACGACGTCGTCGAGGAGGTCGAGGGCTTCTTCGAGGTGCACCGCGGCCTTGGCACGGTGCCCGGCGGCATCCACGTCGAGCTCACCGGCAACGACGTCACCGAGTGCGTCGGCGGGTCGGAGAAGATCCTCGACGCCGACCTCAACCTGCGGTACGAGTCGGTGTGCGACCCGCGCCTGAACCACCAGCAGAGCCTGGAGCTGGCGTTCCTCGTCGCCGAGATGCTGAACGAGGACTGACCCGGTGCTCGCCGACCTCCTCTCCGACACCCTGACCGCTCCGACCCCCGCCATGCGCGAGGCGATGGCGCACGCCGTCGTCGGCGACGACGTGTTCGGCGAGGACCCCACGGTCCGGGCCCTCGAGGAGCGCGTCGCCGACCTGCTCGGCCACGAGGCCGGCCTGTTCTCGCCGACCGGGTCGCTCGCGAACCAGCTCGGCATCCGCCTGCACGTCAGCCCCGGCACCGAGCTCGTGGCCGACCAGCAGGCCCACGTGCTGCGGGCCGAGATGGGCGCCGGTGCGGTCTTCTCGGGCATCACCAGCCGCTCCTGGCCGAGTGAGCGCGGCCTGCTCGACCCGGCCGGCCCGCTGTCGCTGGTCACGACCGGGGTCGGGCCGTACCAGGTCGAGACCGCGCTCGTCGTGCTCGAGAACACCCACAACTTCGGTGGCGGCACGGTGCAGCCGATCGAGGCCATCCGCGAGGTGCGCACCTTCACCCAGGGCGTCGGCGTCGCGATGCACCTCGACGGCGCACGGCTGTGGAACGCCCACGTGGCGTCCGGGGTCTCGCTGCGCGACTACGGCACCCAGTTCGACACCGTCAGCGTGTGCCTCTCCAAGGGGCTGGGGGCGCCGGTCGGCTCGGTGCTCGTCGGCTCGGCCGCCCAGATGGCCGAGGCCCGGATCTGGCGCAAGCGCTACGGCGCCGGGATGCGCCAGGTCGGCATCCTCGCCGCCGCTGGCCTGTACGCGCTCGACCACCATGTCGAACGGCTCGCCGACGACCACGCCCGCGCAGCCCGCTTCGCCGCGGCGTGCGCGCAGGCGGCACCGGCGGCCGTTGACGCCGCCACCGTCGAGACCAACATCGTGGTGCTCAACGTGGGCGCAGTCGGTTGGGCCGCACCGGAGTTCGTCGCCGCACTGCTCGAGCAGGGCGTGCGCACGTATGCCGTCGGGCCGGGCCGGGTCCGCGCCGTGTGGCACCTCGACGTCGACGACGCCGGCACGGATGCGGCGCTGGACGCCGCGTCCGCACTGCTGCGCTCACGCGCCGCCTGACTGCCGCGCGCCCGTCGGCCCGCTCACTCGGGAGCCACGCCCGTCTCGACGTTGAGGATGTTGCCGTCGGGGTCCTCGAACCACACCCCGCGGGCGTCCCCGCCCATCGACGCGACGCCGTCGTCCCAGGTGATGCCCGGGGCGTCGAAGGTCTGGAACGCCACACCCTTGTCCCGCAGCGCCGCGATCTCGCCGTCGAAGCCGGCCATCGGCACCTGGAACGACATCGCGGTCGCCCGGTTCGTGCCCGCGAACGACGACGGGTAGACGAGGAAGGCGCCGGAGCCGGAGGCGTAGAGCACCCCTTCGGGCGCATCACCGCGCGGCGCCAGGCCGAGGACCCTCTCGTAGAAGTCACGGGCCACCTGAAGGTCCTTCACCGCGAGCGTCGCGATGGTGTCGTGGTCGCCGAGCATGGCACCTCCCACGCGGACCGGGCGACCGCCGCCCGGTCGGCGCCTCAAACGTAGGTTCACCACGGAACGACGGTCAATGGCCCGACCGGACCCCCACCACGACCGCCGGGTCGAGCCCTAACCTGTCGATGACCACCCCTGGGAGAGAGGCGCAGCCATGACCCGTCAGGCCATCGAGACCACCCGGGCGCCCGCCGCGCTCGGCCCCTACAGCCAGGCGGTCGTCGCCGGCGGCTTCGTCTTCTGCTCCGGGACGGCCGGCATCGACCCGGGGACGGGAGTCGCCCCCGACGGCATCGAGGCCCAGACCGAGCAGGCCCTGACCAACCTCGAGGCGGTGCTCGAGGCCGCCGGCTCGTCGCTGGCGCACCTGGTCAAGACCACGATCTTCTACGCCGACGTCGACGACTTCGCCCGGCTCAACGAGGTCTACGCGCGCCACATGCCCGACCCGCCGCCGGCCCGCTCGGCACCGGCCAACGTCCGGCTGCCCCGCGGCCTGCTGGTCTCCATCGACGCCATCGCGGTGCTCCCAGCCGGCTGAGCCACCGGATGCCGGCCGGCCGGCGTCCGATCGGGGGCTGTGACCCGCTCACGGCACGGTGCGGGGGAGGTCGACCCGCGCCAGGGGCCCGACGTCGCGCACGTGCACCACGTGCCGCGGCGACACCAGGTAGAGCCCGGCGACGACGAGGGTGAGCGCCGTCGCGACCGCGCAGGCCCGCGTCATCGCCCGGGCCGCGCCGGCCCCCGCCCGGTGTCGGGCCGCGGCGGCCAGGCCCAGCCCGACGAGGCCACCACCGGTGTTGACGACGACGTCGGTGGCGTCCGAGCGTCCGACGGCCAGCAGGTACTGGCCGACCTCGAGGGCCAGGCTCGACCCGGCGACGGCACCGGCCAGCGCCCACCACGGCCGCCCGGGCACCAGCAGGCCCAGGTAGAGGCCGAACGGGACGAAGAGCAGGAGGTTCACGACGACCTCGAGCGGGGCGCTGGCTCCAGCGCCGTCGGTGGCCACGAACGGGACCACCTTGACCATCCGGTCCCCGCCGACCCAGGGGACCTCGAGCTTCCAGAGCACCGTCCAGACGAGCAGCACGAGGTACACCACGAACAGCGTGGCCAGCCGTCCCCCGGCCGGCGCCCGGGTGGGCGTCACCGGTGCTGCGGCCACCGCCGCCACACCGGTCACCGCTGCATCCTCGGGTCGTGCGTGGGGTCGGCGTACTGCGCCGGGCACCCGTCGTCGACGGCCTCGGGGCGCAGCTCGTAGTGCCACGGCTCGTTCCGGAACACCTGGCACAGCCCGTACCCGTCGCCGTGCCTCGCGAGCCAGGCGATGGCGTCGGAGCCGGCGAGGTCGACCGCGTCGCCCGACACGTGCGGCGACGTGGCGGGCGTGGCGACCCAGCGGGCGGCAGCCGCCCGCGACCCGTACCGGGCCACGGCCTCGTCGAGGAGCTGCTCCTGGTAGGCCGGGGAGCGCCAGCCGCTGTTGACGCGGAAGTCGGTCCCGGCATCCGTCGCTGCGCTGCGCAGGGCCCGGAGCAGGCGAGGGTCGAGGCGGGTGACGGCCGGCACGGTGTCGTCGAACACCGTGGCGCCGTCGGGCACCCGGCCGTCGGCGACGCCCACCCGTCGCGTGGCCGCCCGGGGTGCGCTGGGCACGTCCGCAGGCCGCTCCCGCGACGGGTGCGCTGCGGGGGCGGTCGGCGTGGTCGGCGACGCGGCGACAGGCGGTGCCGGCGTCGACGCCACCGCCGCCGAGCCGCATCCGGTGAGCGCCACGAGCGCCACGAGCGCGACGAGGACGGCCATTCCGGGCAGTACCCCCGTGAGGGTGGGGGCGGGGACTCGAACCGTCGGCACGGGCTGGGGGAGGGGCATGCCACGAGTGAATCCGGCGTGGTGTTGCGGGCACGTATGCGGTTTCCGATACGCCGGCGATATGGCGCCCTCTCTAGCATCGGGTCATGCGCGTGTTGGTCGTCGAGGACGAGCCCCTGCTCGCGGGCGCGATCCGCGACGGCCTGCGGCTCGAGGCGATCGCGGCCGACACCGCCGGCGACGGCGACACCGCACTGGAGCTGCTGGCGGTCAACACCTACGACATCGCCGTGCTCGACCGCGACGTGCCCGGGCCCTCCGGCGACGAGATCGCCCGGCAGATCGTCGCCTCGGGCAGCGGGATGCCGATCCTCATGCTCACCGCCGCCGACCGCATCGACGACAAGGTGTCCGGGTTCGAGCTCGGCGCCGACGACTACCTGACCAAGCCCTTCGACCTGCAGGAGCTCGTGCTCCGGATCAGGGCCCTGGACCGCCGGCGCGCCCACGCGAGGCCCCCGGTGCGCGAGCTCGCCGGCCTGCGCGTCGACCCGTTCCGCCGCGAGGTGTACCGCGACGGGCGGTACGTGGCCCTGACCCGCAAGCAGTTCGCGGTGCTCGAGGTGCTGGTCGCCGCAGAGGGTGGCGTGGTGAGCGCCGAGGAGCTGCTCGAGCGCGCCTGGGACGAGAACGCCGACCCGTTCACCAACGCCGTGCGCATCACGGTCTCCGCGCTGCGCAAGCGGCTCGGCGAACCGTGGGTCATCGCCACCGTGCCCGGCGTCGGCTACCGGATCGCGGCGGCCCCGGCAATGGTCGGGCTGAACGGCGACGATGGCTAGGGCGTGGGGCCCGAGTGCCCGCCTCAAGCTCACCCTCAGCTACGCCGGCTTCCTGATGGTCGCGGGCACGCTGCTGCTGGCGACCGTGTGGGTCTTCCTGCTGCGCTACGTGCCCGACCACGCCGACTTCGGACCCGGCCCGGCCAGCCCCACCCGCTCCGACCTCCTCGACGCCTTCGCTCCCCGGGCAGCGCAGGCGCTGGCCGTGCTGCTGGTGGTCGGGCTGGTCGGAGGGTGGTTCCTCGCCGGCCGGATGCTCGCCCCCCTGACCAGGATCACCGAGGCCACCCGGGTCGCCGCCACGGGCTCGCTGAGCCACCGGATCCGGCTCGAGGGCCGCACCGACGAGTTCCGTGAGCTCGCCGACGGCTTCGACACCATGCTCGCGCGGCTCGAGGCGCAGGCCGCCGAGCAGCAGCGGTTCGCCGCCAACGCCTCGCACGAGCTGCGCACCCCGCTCGCGATCACCCAGACCCTGCTCGACGTGGCCCGCAAGGACCCCGACGGCGACCACGCCCGGCTCGTCGGGCAGCTCCGTGCCGTCAACACCCGGGCGATCGGCCTCACCGAGGCCCTGCTGCTGCTGAGCCGGGCCGACCAGCGCACCTTCACCCGCGAACCCGTCGACCTGTCGCTGCTCGCCGAGGATGCCGCCGAGACTCTCCTGCCCGAGGCGGAGGCACGCGGCATCACGATCGAGACCGACGGCGCCACCGCCCTCACCCTCGGCTCACCGCCGCTGCTGCAGCAGCTGACCACGAACCTCGTGCACAACGCGATCGTCCACAACCTCCCGAGCGGGGGCTCCGTGCGGGTCAGCACCAGGACCCGGCCGGGTCACGTGGTGCTCACCGTCGAGAACACCGGCGAACGCCTCAGCCGGCCCCTCGTCGCCACCCTCGCCGAGCCGTTCCAGCGCGGCACCGGGCGCACCCGTACCGACCACGCGGGGGTGGGCCTCGGCCTGGCCATCGTCGACAGCATCACCCGGGCCCACGACGGCATCCTGACCCTCGCCCCGGGCGCCGACGGAGGGCTGTGCGTCGCGGTGGAGCTCCCGGCGGCGCCCCCACCCGCCCGCGGATGACGCCGCGGGGCCACCCGCGTCAGACGTCGTGGTGCAGCGCCTCGACCGGCGGGTCGTCGGCCGCCGAGGCCGTCGGGTCGCGTGGGGTCGACCGCAGCTCGACCAGGTACATCGCCGCGACGACCAGGGCACCGCCGACCAGCATCCGGCCGGTGAGGCTCTCACCGCCGAGGGTCACGGCGAACAGGGCCGCGAAGACGGGCTCGAGCGCCATCACGATCGCGGCCCGCGTCGCGGTGAGGTGCGCCTGGGCCCAGGTCTGCGCCCAGAGGGCGAGCGCGCCCGCGACGAGCGCCATGTAGAGCAGCGAGGCCCACTGGCGGCCGTCGGCCGGCAGGGTGAGCCCGTCGGGCAGGGCCACCACCGCGGCCACGACGGTGATGACGCCGGCCTGCACGGTGGCCAGGCCGACCGCCGCCCCCGGGGTCGACCAGCGGCCGAGCGCCACGATGTGCCCGGCGTAGAGCAGGGCCGACAGCAGGGTCAGGGCCTCACCGATGCCCACCGAGAAGCCCTGCAGCGACAGCAGCGCCAGCCCCACGGTGGCGAGGCCGACCGCGAACCACGTCACCGGGCCGATCCGGTCGTGGAGCAGCACGGCGCCCAGCACGGGCGTGAGCACGACGTAGGTGCCGGTGATGAAGCCCGACACCGATGCGTCGGTGTGCTGCAGGCCGGTGGTCTGCAGCACCTGGGCGACCCCGTAGAGCGCGCCGAGCACCACCCCGACCCGCAGTTCGCGCCGGCTGAGCGCGAGGGTCTGGCGACGGAAGAGCACGAACATCACGACCGCGGCGATGCCGAACCGCACGGCGAGGAAGTCGGCCGGCGGCACGTGCTCGACGAGGTCGTGGATCAGGAAGAACGTGGAGCCCCACACCGCCGTGACGGAGACGAGCAGGAGCGTGGCGAGCCGGGCGTGCCGGGCCTGCCCGGCCAGGGCGGTCACCGCGGGGTCAGACGATCGTCAGGGTGATGGTGCTGCCCTTGGGTGCCTTGCTGCCGCCGGAGGGGTCCTGCAGCCGTACGGTGCCGAAGAACCCGCCCAGCGCTCGGCGCACGGTGACCTTGAACCCCTGGGCCTCGAGGGTGGCCCGGGCCTGCTGCAGCTGCTGGCCGACCACGTCGGGAACGGTGACCAGCACCGGGCCCTTGGACACCACGAGCGTCACGGTGTCGCCCTTGAACGCAGTGCCGTCGCGCGGGCTCTGGCTGATCACCTTGCCCTTGGCGACGGTGTCGCTGTTCTGCTGCTTGGTCGCGTCGACCTTCAGCCCGAGCCCGCTCAGCTGGCGGGCGGCGGTGGTGGCGTCCTTGCCGGTGAGGTCGGGAACGTCGATCGGCTGGCGGCCACGGCTCACGGTGAGCGCCACCGAGGTGCCCTTCTTCAGGCTCGCGCCCGGGCCCGGCTTCGCGGAGACCACCTGGCCCTCGGGCACCTTCTCGTCGTAGGCCTTGCTGACCTTGCCGACCTTGAGGTTGACCTCCTGGATCCGGGCGGTCGCCTCGGCGACCGTCATGCCGACCACCGGGGGAACCTCGTAGCGCTCGGGCCCCTTGGACACCACGAGGGCCACGTCGGACCCACGGCCCACGGTGCTGCCCGGCACGGGGCTGGCCGAGATGACCACTCCCGGCGGCACCTTCTCGCTGAACGCCTCGCTCACCCTGGGGTCGAGCGACGCGGTGCGCACCGCGGTGACGGCCTCGGACTGGGTGCGGCCCTGCACCGACGGCACGGTGGCCGTGGCGCCGGGGCCGAGCAGGAAGAACCACGCCGTGAGGGCCGCGATGAGCACGGCCGCCGCGACGGCCGGCCACCAGCGCCGCCGACGACGACCGCCGCCCTCGGCGACGACCCGGCCCTCGAGCGGGGGTGGCGGCAGGGTGATGGCCACGGTCTCGGACCGTGGCCGGGTCGCGACGCCGCCGGCCGCACGCTCGGATGCCGGGTGCGAACCCTGAACGGGCAGGGCGGTGGTCGAGGTGGGCTGGGCCGCCGCCGCGGCAGCGGCCACCCCGGCCGGCCTGGCGTCGAGGGCCCCGGCCGAGAGGGTGGCGCGGGTGCGCAGCACCAGGGCCAGGAACTCCCCGGCATCCGCCGGCCGGTCGTCGGGGTCGCGCGCCGTCGCGACGGCGACGAGGTCGTCGAGCGCGGGCGGCAGGCCGGCGACCCGGCTCGACGGCGTGGGCACCCCGCCGTGCACGTGCTGGTACGCGACGTGGATGGCGGTGTCGCCGGTGAACGCCTTGTTGCCGGTGAGCATCTCGAAGAGCATCAGCCCGGCCGCGTAGACGTCGCTGCGGGCGTCGGCGATGCCGCGCTCGACCTGCTCGGGCGAGAGGTAGGCGACGGTGCCCAGCAGCACGCCCTGGGTGCTCGTGACGGTCTGGCTGGTCACGGCCCGGGCCAGCCCGAAGTCGGCCACCTTGACGGTGCCGTTGTCGTTGATGATGACGTTCTCCGGCTTGACGTCGCGGTGGATCAGGCCCTTGGCGTGCGCCTCGGCGAGGGCGCGCAGCACTGGTTCCAGCACGTCGAGCGCGGCCCGCGGCGAGAGCAGCCCCTCCTCGCGCATGACGTCGCGCAGGGTCTGGCCGGGTACGTACTCCATCGCCAGGAAGATGCAGCCGTCGTCCTCGCCCTGGTCGTAGACGGCGACGACGTTGGGGTGCGAGAGCGACGCGCTCGAGCGGGCTTCGCGGCGGAACCGGGTGACGAAGCTCTCGTCGTGGGTGAGGTGCTGGCGCATCACCTTCAGGGCGACCTCGCGGTCGAGCCGCTCGTCGACGGCCAGGTACACCGTCGCCATCCCGCCGTCGGCGATCCGACGGAGCACGCGGTAGCGCCCGTCGAGGGTGCGCCCGATGAGCGCGTCGCCGGTGGATGACACCGTAGGAGTGTACGTAGTTCCGGGCACGGCCTCGTCACCCACTGCCCGTCGTCACATGGACTTGCGCAGGGCCATGACGTTGCGCACGTACAGCTTGGTGTCGCTGTACATGCCGTGCTGCTGCAGCGCTCCGAGGCCCTGGTAGTAGGCCGCGACGGTCTTCTCCATGCTGTCCGTGGAGCGGCCCAGCGCCCGCAGCATCACCACGCCGGCGGTGATGTTGTCGGTGGTCCTGAGCAGGTCCAGCCGGCGCCCGACCAGGCCGGAGGCCCACTGGCCGCCCTGCGGGATGACCTGCATGACGCCGACGGCGTTGGCGGGGGAGACGGCCCGCTGGTTCCAGCCCGACTCCTGGTAGGCGATGGCCAGGGCGAGGCGGGTGTCGACCCCCTGCTGGCGCGCGATGCGCACGATCATCGCCTTGGTCTCGCTGCGGCTGGGCACCGAGCGCCGGGCCAGGACCGCGCGGTTGTGCGCGGCGGCTCGGGCGATCGGCTGGGGGTACTTGACGCCGTTGAAGGTGTCCGGCACCGAGCTCGAGGAGCTCGACTTCCCCTTGCCGGGCACCCGCAGCACCTGGCCGGGGAAGATCACCGCTCGGCTGGAGATCTTGCTGGCGCGCGCGACGGCGGCGACCGAGGTGTGGTGCCGCAGCGCGATCGAGCCGAGGGTGTCGCCGGGGCGCACCCGGTAGGCCGTGCTCGTGGCCGCACTGCGGGGGGCGACGGCGGTGGAGGCGGCGCCGCGCACGACGATCCGCTGGCCGGGCTGGATGAGCGCGCTGGCCGAGAGGTGGTTCGTCTTGAGCAGCGCGGCGAGCGAGACGTGGAAGTGCGCCGCGATGCCGCTCAGGGTGTCGCCGCTGCGCACGACGTACACGCGCTTCGCCGCACCGGACGACGCCTTGGATGCCGGTGCCGAGGTGCGCGGCACGCTGATCACGGTGCCGGCCATGATGCTGTGCCGGTTGCGGACGTGGTTGCGCGCGGCGAGGGTGTCGACGGTGGTGCGGAACCGGGCGGCGATGCCGATGAGGGTGTCACCGGGGCGGACCCGGTAGCTGGTCCACCCGTGGGGTGCCGGGTTCGACGCCGCGACGTGCGAGGCGGGCAGGAAGGCGACGGGGGGCAGCGTCGCGGGAGGTGCTGCGATGACCATGGCGAGTCCTTGCCTGGGCAGCCTGTGACGTCTGTGGCTGCTGTGGTTGATGGGTCCCTTGGGACACACGGTACCGGAGTGGCCCCTGATCCGCAGGACGTTCCCGACCTGCGCGGATCCGCGTGTCCGGCCCCGGCGCGAGGGGGTCGGGCACCCGGCCCGGCCCACGGCATCCGGCGCTCTCGTCGCACCCGGGTGGCCTGTGGCACCCTGTGCACCGTGAGCGACGCACCGCAGGACGCCGGACCCGACCCCGTGGACGACCTCGAGGCCCTCGTGGGCTCCTGGCTGACCATCCCCGACATCGCCGAGCGGCTCGGCCTGCCGCTGGCGTCGGTGCGCAAGCTCGTCGAGGACCGCGAGCTGCTCGCCCACCGGGTGGGCGAGCGCCGGGTGGTCTCGGTGCCGGCCGGCTTCGTCGACGACGAGGGCCCGCTGCACGCGCTGAAGGGCACCTTCACGGTGCTGGCCGACGGCGGGATGTCGGACACCGAGATCCTGCGCTGGCTGCACACCCCCGACGACACGCTCCCGGTGCCCGGCTCGCCGCTGGACGCCATCCACGCCGGCTTCAAGACCGAGGTGCGCCGCCGCGCCATGGAAGTGGCCTTCTAGAGCTCCCGGTCAGGAGGTGCGGGCGGTCGCGATGCCGACCAGCTCGAGCAGCGCCCCACGCGCGTCGCCGTCGAGCGACGGGGCCTCGGCCAGGGCCGCCCGGGCCGAGCCCGCCAGCCGGTCGATCTCGTCCTCGAGCCGGGCCACCGCGCCGGACCCCGAGATGACGTCGCGCAGCTCGTCGACCTGGTCGGCGTCGAGGTCGGGGCGCCCGAGCAGGACCTCGACCCGCGCCCGGCCGGAGGTGTCGGTGCCCGCGAGCGCGTGGGCGAGCAGCACGGTGCGCTTGCCCTCTCGCAGGTCGTCGCCGGCCGGCTTGCCCGTCTCGCCGGGGTCGCCGAAGACGCCGAGCAGGTCGTCGCGCAGCTGGAAGGCCCGGCCCAGGTCGAGGCCGTAGCGCGACAGCGCCGCCAGCCCGTGGGCGTCGAGCCCCCCGGTGGTGGCGCCGATGAGCAGCGGGTGCTCGACGGTGTACTTGGCGCTCTTGTAGCGGATCACCCGCCCGGCCCGCTCGACGCGCTCCTCGTCGGGCAGGCCGTCCCAGGGCCGCATCGACTCGACGACGTCGAGGAACTGGCCCGCCATCAGCTGGGTGCGCATCAGGTCGAACACCGGGCGGCCGCGCTCGAGGTCGGCCTCGGGCAGGCCACAGGTCGCGTAGACGGCGTCGGTCCAGGTGAGGCAGAGGTTGCCGGCGAGCACCGCGCCCGCGAGCCCGAACCGCTGCTCGTCGCCCGCCCAGCCCCGGTCGGTGTGCCGGGTGGCGAGCGCGCGGTGCGCGGCCGGCATCCCGCGGCGGGTGTCGGAGTCGTCCATGACGTCGTCGTGGATGAGCGCGGCGGCCTGGAACAGCTCCATCGCGCTGGCCAGCCGCACGAGGGCGTCGGAGTCGGGCCGGCCGGCCGCCCGGTGGCCCCAGTAGAGGAAGGCCGCCCTCAGCCGCTTGCCGCCGCGCAGGAGGTCGGCGACCGCCGTGAGCAGGTCGTCGACGTCGGGGCCCAGCTCGGCCAGCACACCGGCCTGCGTCGCCAGCTCGGCGTCGAGGCACAGCTGCACCCGGCGCCGCAGGTCGACGCCGTCGAGCGGGCTGGACACGGGAGGACCTCCTGCCACGACCCCCGGCAACGGGGGTCGAATGATGGGTCCCCGAAGCCTACGGCGTGCCGGCTGGGCTACCCTCACCGCCATGGCGCACCACGGCGGAGGGGGACGACCCGAGCACCTCGTGGCGTCCATCCCCGGGCGCCTCGCGGAGGCCCGGCCCTCGATCAGCTTCGAGTTCTTCCCGCCCAAGGACGACGACTCCGAGGCGGCGCTGTGGCTCGCCATCCGCCAGCTCGAGCGCGTGCACCCCGCCTTCGTGTCGGTCACGTACGGAGCGGGTGGCACCACCCAGGACCGCACCGTCCGGGTCACCAAGCGGATCGCCGACGAGACCCTGCTGACCCCGCTGGCCCACCTGACCTGCGTGGGTGCCTCGGTGCACCAGGTGCGCCAGGTGGTGGGCCAGTACGCCGCGTCCGGGGTGCGCAACATCCTCGCCCTGCGTGGCGACCCGCCGGGCAACGTGCGGGGCCAGTGGACCCCCCACCCCGAGGGGCTCGACCACGCCGACCAGCTGGTCGCGCTGATCCGCACGCTCGGTGACTTCACCGTGGGGGTCGCCGCGTTCCCCGACGTGCACCCCGACAGCCCCGACCTCGACCACGACGTCGAGGTGCTGGTGCGCAAGGCGGATGCCGGGGCGAGCTTCGCGATCACCCAGATGGTCTTCGACGCCGACAGCTACCTGCGGCTGCGCGACCGGGTGGCCGCCCGCCGCGAGCTGCCGATCACCCCCGGCCTGATGCCGGTGACGAACCTGCGCCAGATCACCCGGATGTCCGAGCTGATGGGCACCCCGTTGCCGCCGGCGGTGGTCGCGCGGCTCGAGGCGGTCAAGGACGACCCGGTGGCGGTGCGGGCGGTCGGGGTGCAGATCGCGACCGAGCTGGGTCAGCGGATGCTCGACGAGGGTGCTCCCGGCATCCACTTCATCACCATGAACCGGTCGACGGCCACCCTCGAGGTGTTCGACAACCTCTCGCTCTGAGCGCGGTTCCGGGGCACGAGCAGCAGGGCCACGACCGTCACGGCTGCGACGAGCACGAGCGCGACGACCGAGGCCTCGGGGCCGAAGGCGCCGCCGGTGAGCCAGGCGGGGGCGCCGGCGCGGGCGGTGCTGACGGCGAGCGAGCCGCCCAGGTCGCCGCCGGACACGGCCGCACCGAACAGGTAGCCCTGGGCGAGGTTCCAGGCCAGGTGCAGGCCGATCGGCACCCAGAGCCGACCGGTGAGGGCGAACAGCGCGCAGAACATCACGCCCGCCGTCGCCACGGTGGCCCCGGCCAGGACGTTGGCCCCGGGGTTCGCGAGGTGCAGGGCCGCGAACACGGCGGCCGCGGCGACCAGGGCCCAGCGCGGCCCGACGACCCGCCAGAGCAGCCGGAAGAGCAGCGCCCGCATCCACAGCTCCTCGGTGACGGCGGCCTGCAGGGCCAGCCCGACGGGCGCCCACGGCGCCGCCGCGCCGACCGGGGTGACGGAGTAGGCGCCGGTGAGCACGAGCACGCCCATCAGCGTGCCA
>DASSQL010000108.1:0-3089 GCA_035702525.1 Ornithinibacter sp.
GGTCATCCGTGGCGAGGCCGACGAGTCGATGCAGTCGCGGGCAGCCGCGCTCGGCTGGGGTGCGGTCACCCAGGTCGTGGTGGTGGTCGGCTCGACCCCGCCCGGGGCCACCGCACCAGTGCTCAGCGACCTGCACCGTGCGGCCCGCCGCACCGGCGTCGAGCTGCTCGTCGCGATCCACGGCCCGCGGATCATCTGCATCGGCGGCAGCGTGACCGACCCGATGGCCCTCGCCGAGGCCCTCGACCCGCACCTCGGCGACGGCCCCCTCGTGGTCGGCCCGGTGGTGCCGCACCTGTTCGCCGCCGGCCGAAGCGCCCGGGCCGCGATCTCGGGGCACAGTGCCGCACCGGCGTGGCCGGCCGCGCCGCGCCCGGTGCACGCCGACGACCTGCTCGCCGAGCGCGCCCTGCTCGGCGACCTGCCGGCCCGCGGCGCGCTCGTGGCCCGCATCGTGCGGCCGCTGGCCGAGAGCCCGGGCGGCACCCTGCTCGACACCGCCGCGGCCTTCCTCGACGACGCGCTCGGGGTCGAGGGCACCGCACGCGCGCTGATCGTGCACCCCAACACGGTGCGCTACCGGCTGGCCGGCATCGCAAAGACCGTCGGCTACGACCTCACCGACGCGCACGACGCGCAGACCGTGCGCACGGCGCTCGCCTTCCACCGGCTGGGGCCGGCGTCGCGGTCGACGACCCGGCCGTGACCGGCATCCGGCTTGGGCTCGCTTTGGAGGAAACCTACAGATCGGGAGAGAAAGGTTCGTCCCCGTTCGTCACGAGAAGGTCACGGCCGGCAGGACAGGGTGGAACACGTGATCGTCATCGTCTGTCCCGGCCAGGGCTCCCAGACCCCGGGCTTCCTCTCCCCGTGGCTCGAGCTGCCCGGCCTGCGTGACCAGCTGACCGCACTGTCCGACGCCGCCGAGGTCGACCTCGTCACCCACGGCACGACGTCCGACGAGGACACCATCAAGGACACCGCCGTGGCCCAGCCACTGCTCGTCGGTGCCGGGCTGCTCGCCCTGCGGGCGCTCACCGGCGGCACCGGTGACGGCGGCTACGCCGCGGCCCCCGCCGGTACGGGCGCCCTCGCCGGGCACTCGGTCGGCGAGATCACCGCCGCCGCTGCGGCCGGCGTGCTCACCGAGACCGATGCCATGCGCTTCGTCGCCCAGCGCGGACGGGCGATGGCGCAGGCCAGTGCCGCCACCCCCACCGGGATGAGCGCGGTGCTCGGCGGCGACCCCGACGAGGTCCTCGCCTCGATCGCGCGCCACGACCTCACCCCGGCCAACGTCAACGGCGCCGGCCAGGTCGTCGCCGCCGGCTCCCTCGAGGCCCTCGCGGCCTTCGCCGCCGACCCGCCCACCCGGGCCCGCGTCATCCCGCTCAAGGTGGCCGGCGCCTTCCACACCCACTTCATGCAGCCGGCCGTCGGCGAGCTGAGGGCCGACTGGTCCGACCACGACGTCTCCGACCCCGGCGTCACGCTGCTCTCCAACCGCGACGGCGCCGTGGTCTCCGACGGTCGCGAGGTGCTCGACCGCCTGGTGGCCCAGGTGTCGAACCCGGTGCGCTGGGACCTGTGCATGGAGCGGTTCACCGACCTCGGCGTCACCGCCATCATCGAGCTGCCGCCCGCCGGCACCCTCGTCGGGCTCGCCAAGCGCGCTCTCAAGGGCGTCGAGCTGCTCGCCCTGAAGACCCCGGACGACCTCGACACCGCCCGCACCCTGATCAAGGAGCACTCGGCATGACCGTCACCTCCAAGGGCTTCTCGTCGGCCCTGCGCTCCGCCGCCCCCACGCCCTTCGCCCGGATGACCGGCATCGGTGGCTACCGGCCGCGCCGGATCGTGCCCAACTCCGAGATCGTGGAGCGGATCGACTCCTCCGACGAGTGGATCCGTGAGCGCTCCGGCATCATCGAGCGGCGGTGGGCGGGCGAGGGTGAGTCGGTCATCGACATGTCGCTGTTCGCCGCCCGGCCGGCGCTGGAGATGGCCGGCATCGAGGGCTCCGACCTCGACGCGATCATCGTCGCGACGGTCAGCTGGCCCTACCAGACCCCGGGGGCGGCACCGCTCGTCGCGAAGGCCTTCGGCAGCACCGCGATGGCCCTGGACATCTCCGCCGCCTGCGCGGGCTACTGCCACGGCATCGCGCTCGCCAACGACCTGGTGCGCGGCGGCACGGCCGAGCACGTCCTCGTGATCGGCGTCGAGCGGCTGTCCGACTTCACCAGCCGTGACGACCGCGGCACCGCGTTCATCTTCGGCGACGGCGCCGGGGCGGCCGTCATCAGCCGGTCCGACACCGCCGGCATCGGGCCCACCATCTGGGGCTCCGACGGCGAGAAGTGGGACGCCATCTCGCAGACCGACAGCTGGATCGACGTCCACGAGAAGGGCCTGAACTGGCCGCACATCGGCATGCAGGGCCAGACGGTCTTCCGCTGGGCCGTGTGGGGCATGGCCCCGGTCGCCCAGCAGGCGCTCGACGCCGCCGGCGTCACCGTCGACCAGCTCGACGCGTTCATCCCGCACCAGGCCAACGTGCGGATCGTCGACGCCATGGCCAAGCAGCTCAAGATCCCGGCCGACGTGGCCATCGCGCGCGACATCGCGTACACCGGCAACACGTCCGCGGCCTCCGTGCCGCTGGCGATGGAGCGGATGGTGCGTCGCGGTGAGGTGCCCCGCGGTGGGCTAGCCCTCCAGATCGGCTTCGGCGCCGGGTTGACCTACGCCGCCCAGGTCGTCGTCATCCCCTGACGCACAGCTCCCGTGGGCCCACGGGTGACCCGGGCCATCAGTACCCCCGAGAAGAGATCGAAGGAGCACCGCAATGGCACAGAGTGAGCAGGAGATCCTCGCCGGACTGGCCGAGATCGTCAACGAGGAGACCGGCCTCGACCCGGCCGAGGTCCAGTCGGACAAGTCGTTCACCGACGACCTCGACATCGACTCGCTGTCGATGATGACGATCGTCGTCAACGCCGAGGAGAAGTTCGGCGTGCGCATCCCCGACGACGAGGTCAAGAACCTCACCACCGTCGGCGACGCCGTCAGCTTCATCGCCAAGAACC
>DASSQL010000109.1:0-3619 GCA_035702525.1 Ornithinibacter sp.
TTCGACCCGGCCGCCCGCCGGCTGTCGCTCACGGGCACGCCGTTCCGCTCGGACACCAACCCCATCCCGTTCGTCCGCTACGAGATGGGCGAGGACGGCATCCTGCGCTCGGCGTCGGACTACACCTACGGGTACGCGGCGGCGCTGCGCGACGGGGTCGTGCGCCCAGTGCTCTTCCTGGCCTACGGCGGCGCGATGCGCTGGCGCACCAAGGCCGGTGACGAGGTGGCCGCCCGGCTCGGCGAGCCGCTGACCAAGGACCAGACCGCGCAGGCCTGGCGCACCGCCCTGGACCCCAAGGGGGAGTGGGTGCCGTCGGTGCTGGCCGCGGCCGACAAGCGGCTCAGCGAGGTGCGCCGCCACGTGCCGGATGCCGGAGGGCTCGTCATCGCGTCGAACCAGACCTCCGCGCGCGCCTACGCCCGGATCCTGCGGACCATCACCGGCGAGGACCCGACCGTCGTGCTGTCCGACGACGCCGGGGCCAGCGCCGGCATCGAGGCGTTCGCCGCGGGCACCTCGCGGTGGATGGTCGCCGTGCGGATGGTGTCCGAGGGCGTCGACGTGCCCCGCCTGTGCGTCGGGGTCTACGCCACGTCGACCTCGACCCCGCTGTTCTTCGCACAGGCGGTCGGCCGGTTCGTGCGGGCCCGCCGTCGGGGCGAGACCGCGTCGGTCTTCCTGCCCTCGGTACCGGTCATCCTCACGCACGCCGCCACGATGGAGGAGGAGCGCGACCACGCGCTGAACCGGCCGTCGACCGACGAGGCGGAGGCCTCGCTGTGGGCCGAGGAGGAGGGGCTGCTGGCGGCGGCCAACCGCACCGAGAAGACCGTCGGGCTCGACGACACCGCGTTCGAGGCGCTGGAGTCGGACGCCCACTTCGACCACGTGCTGTTCGACGCCCAGCAGTTCGGGCTGCACGCCGCGGTGGGCTCGGAGGAGGAGCAGGACTACCTCGGCCTGCCCGGGCTCCTCGAACCCGACCAGGTCACCACCCTGCTCAACGAGCGCCAGGCGAAGCAGACCAAGGCGGCGGGCGCGCGCGGCGGGGCCCCGGCGGCATCCGGGCCCTCTCCGGTCTCCGCCCACCGGGCCCTGGCCGCGCAGCGCAAGGAGCTCAACAAGCTCGTCGCGGCCTACTCCTCGAAGACCGGCAGCCCGCACGCGAACATCCACCTCGAGCTGCGCCGGGCCTGCGGTGGGCCCGAGCTCGCGGCTGCCACGAGCGAGCAGGTGCTCGAGCGGGTGGAGCGGATCCGGCGCTGGTTCGTCGGCCGTCGCTGACCCCTGACTGACCGTCACCCGACGTTCATCGATTGGCCCGTCGCTCGACGCGCGCCGCGCCGGATGCCGGGCTAGGGTCGCCGATCGTGACTCACACCGACACGAACCCCTCGTCCGCCGCCTCCCGCCGACAGCTGCTCACCATGGCCGTGGTCGGCGGCGCAGGCCTCTTCGCCGCCACCGACGCCCAGGCCGCCCAGGCCGCCCCGGTCACCTCCGGGGGCAAGCCCAACGGGGCGTTCACCCTGACCGTGCTGGGCACCACCGACCTGCACGGCAACGTCTACAACTGGAACTACTTCAACAACGCCACCTACAGCGACAGCAAGCTGAACCAGATCGGCGTCGCCAAGGCCGCGACCCTGGTCAAGCAGATGCGTGCCGAGCGCGGCGCCGACCGCTGCCTCACGCTCGACGCGGGTGACACCATCCAGGGCACGCCGCTCGCGTACTACTTCGCCAAGATCGAGCCGATCACCGCGGGCGCGAAGCACCCGATGGCCACGGCGATGAACGCCCTCGGCTACGACGCCGCCGCGCTGGGCAACCACGAGTACAACTACGGGCTCGACACGCTGCGCGCCTTCGAGAGCCAGCTCGACCACCCGCTGCTGTCGGCGAACTCGGTCGACTGGGACACCGGGAAGCCGATCTTCACGCCCTACGTGCTCAAGCGGGTCAAGGTGCCGGGCGACAAGCCCGTCACCGTCGGCATCCTCGGCCTGGTCACCCCGGGCGTGGCCATCTGGGACGCCACCAACGTCGAGGGCAAGGTGCGCTTCCCCGGCATCGTCGAGCAGGCCAAGGTCATGGTGCCCCGGATGAAGGCCGCCGGCGCCGACGTCGTCATCGTCTCGTGCCACTCCGGTGCCACGACGTCGTCGAGCTACGGCGACGCCCTGCCGTACCCGGAGAACGCCAGCCGGCTGCTCGCCGAGCAGGTGCCCGACATCGACGCGATCCTGGTCGGCCACGCGCACCTCGAGGTGCCCGAGCTGAAGATCAAGAACACCGTGACCGGCCGCGACGTGCTGCTCAGCGAGCCGCTCTACTGGGGCATGCGGGTCAGCGTCATGGACCTCGACCTGGTGCGGGTGCGCGGGCAGTGGACCGTCGCCTCGTCGCGCGCCACCCTGCTCAACGCCAACACCGTGCCCGAGGACCCCGAGATCGCGGCCCTGGTGCGGCCCGCCCACGAGAAGGTGCTCACCTACGTCAACAGCGTGATCGGCACCTGCACCCAGGCGATGTCGGCGTCGACCTCGCGCTACCAGGACACCGCGGCGATGGACTTCATCAACCTGGTCCAGGCCGAGACGGTCAAGGCGGCCCTGGTCGGCACCCCGCAGGAGGGCGTCCCGGTGCTCTCGATCGCGGCGCCGTTCAACAAGGATGCCGCGATCCCGGCCGGTGAGGTCACCGTGCGCGACGTCGCGGGCCTGTACATCTTCGACAACACCCTGCTCGGCATCCAGTTCACCGGGGCGCAGGTCAAGGACTACCTCGAGACCTCCGCGGCCTACTTCAAGCAGGTGAGCGGCACCGGCCCGTTCCCGGCCGCCGCCGTGACCAATGCCGTGACGCCGACGGCGCCCAACGGCACGCCCGACTACAACTACGACATCATGGGCGGCCTCGACGCCCGGCTCACCTACGACATCGACATCTCGAAGGCGCCGGGGTCGCGGATCTCCGCCCTGCAGTACGACGGGGTCGACGTCGGCGCGGGTGACCCGTTCGTCATCGCCATCAACAACTACCGGCAGTCCGGTGGCGGCAACTTCCCGCACGTCAAGACCGCGCCGGTGCTCTACAACCGCACGGTCGAGATCCGCCAGCTGATGATCGACTGGGTCACGGCGAACAAGGTCATCGACCCGCCGGCGTTCTTCACCGTCGACTGGCGGCTGACCAGCGGCGGCACGCCGATCACCATCACCGCCTGACCCCGCCTGGAGGAGTCGAGCGTAGAGAACACGCCGTGCGGCCGTCGGGCCATACGGCGTGTTCTCTACGCTCGTCCCTCGTCGTCGGTGGAGCCGCGGCTGGCCGCCACCTCGACGAGCGGGCCGGTGCGGTGGTCGAGGTGGGTCACCAGGCAGATCGCAGTGTTGGCCCGCAGCACGTGGGTGTCGTCGATGATCTCGTCGATGACCCGACCGAGGTCGGCGTTGTCACGCGCGACGATGCGCACCACGAGGTCGCCGGCGCCGGTGATCGAGTGGATCTCGAGCACCTCGGGGATCGCCGACAGGTGGGCCACCACCGGCGCGTGGCCCTGCCGCTGGCGGATCTCGAGGGTGCAGAAGGCGGTGACCGGGTAGCCGAGCGC
>DASSQL010000110.1:0-5084 GCA_035702525.1 Ornithinibacter sp.
CGCGCACGGCGGCCAGCCGCACGACTGGAAGCCGGGCGACCCGCTCGTCTGAGCGGGCACGACGGTGAGTGACCTCGAGCGGCTGCTCGACGGCATCCCCGTCCTCACCGGGCAGGGGCGTCACGTGACGCCCCTGCCCGGTGGCCTGACCAACACCAACTACCGGGTGCGCACCGACACCGGGCTCGACGTCGTCGTGCGGGTGTCGGCTCCGGAGACCGGGCTGCTCGGCGTCGACCGGCACGCCGAGCACGTCAACACCCTCGCGGCGGCCGCCGCCGGGGTCGGGGCACCCGTCATCGACTACCTCGAGGGCCGCGGCGTGATGGTCGTCGGCTTCCTGCCCGGACGTACCTGGACCGACGCCGACGTGGCCGCCGAGCTGCCCCGGCTCGCCGCCGCGCTGCACCGGCTGCACGCCGGCCCCGCCTTCGTCGGCCGGTTCGACATGTTCGCGCTGCGCCGCCAGTACCTCGACATCGTGCGCGAGCACGGCTTCCGAATGCCGGCCGCCTACTCGGCGCTCGAGCCGTTCGCCGACCGCCTCGAGCAGGTCCTCGGAGGAGCACCGGAGCCCCTCGTGCCGTGCCACAACGACCTGCTCGCCGCGAACGTGCTCGACGACGGCGGCGACCTGCGGATCATCGACTACGAGTACTCGGGCATGAACGAGCCGTCGTTCGAGCTGGGCAACGCGATCGCCGAGGCCGGCCTGGGCGAGGACGCCCTCGTCGAGCTGTGCGACGCCTACCACGGGCGGCACGACGACGCGCTGGTCGCCCGGGCCGAGCTGTGGGGCTGGATGGCGCGGTACGGCTGGACGCTGTGGGGGATGATCCAGGACGGCACCAGCTCGATCGAGTTCGACTTCTGGGAGTGGTCGATGGCCAAGCTCGAACCCGCCCAGCAGCTGGCCACCAGCCCCCGGTTCGACGCGCTGCTCGCCCGGGCAGCAGCCCGATGACCGCCCCGGCCACCGCGCCGGCCGCCACCGCTCTGCCGGCCCGGGCCCGGGTCGTGGTCGTCGGCGGGGGCATCGTCGGTGCGTCGACGGCCTACCACCTGGCCCACCTCGGCGAGACCGACGTGCTGCTGCTCGAGCAGGGCACCCTGTCCTGCGGCACGACCTGGCACGCCGCCGGGCTGGTGGGGCTGCTGCGGGCCAGTGAGAGCGGCACCCGCCTGGTGCAGTACTCGGCCGAGCTCTACCAGCGGCTCGAGGCCGAGACCGGGCTGGCCACCGGCTACCGGCCGTGCGGGGGGCTCATCGTGGCGCGCACCGACGACCGGATGACGGCGCTGCGCCGCACCGCCGCCACGGCCGCCGCGTACGACCTCGAGTGCGAGCTGCTCACCCCCGACCAGGCCGGTGAGCGGTACCCGCTGCTGCGCACCGACGACCTCGCGGGGGCGATCTGGCTGCCCGGCGACGGCACCGCCAACCCCACCGACGTCACCCAGTCGCTCGCCAAGGGCGCCCGCCAGCTCGGCGTCACCGTGCGGGAACGGGTGCGCGTCATCGGGTTCGACGTCGTGGCCGACCCGGCCGCCCCCGGCGGGCGGCGGGTGCGGGCGGTGCACACCGACCAGGGGGACGTCGAGTGCGAGGTCGTCGTCAACTGCGCCGGCCAGTGGGCCAAGGCGGTCGGCGCGATGGCCGGGGTCGGGGTGCCGCTGCACTCGGCCGAGCACTTCTACGTCGTCACCGACCAGGTCGACGGGGTGCACCGCGACCTGCCGATCCTGCGTGACCCCGACGGCTGGACGTACGTCAAGGAGGAGGTCGGGGGCCTCGTCGTCGGCGGGTTCGAGCCCGAGGCGAAGCCTTGGGTCTCGCCGGAGGAGATTCCGTACCCGTTCGAGTTCCAGCTGCTCGACGAGGACTGGGAGCACTTCTCGGTGCTCATGGAGAGCGCGCTGCACCGCCTGCCCGTGCTCGAGCGCGCCGGCATCCGCACGTTCTACAACGGGCCCGAGAGCTTCACCCCGGACAACCAGTTCATCCTCGGCGAGTCACCCGACGTCGCCGGCTTCTTCGTGGGGGCGGGCTTCAACTCGGTGGGCATCGCGTCGGCGGGCGGCGCCGGCCGGGCGCTGGCGGAGTGGGTCGTCACCGGGGAACCGCAGGAGGACCTCGCCCTGGTCGACCTGCGCCGGTTCGCGCCCTTCCACGCGAGCACCCCGTGGTTGCGCGAGCGGGTCTCCGAGGTGCTCGGCCTGCACTACGCCGTGCCGTGGCCCAACCGCGAGCTCGACTCGGCGCGGCCGTTCCGCTGCTCACCCGTGCACGACCGGCTGGCGGCGGCCGGGGCGTCGTTCGGCTCCAAGATGGGCTGGGAGCGCCCCCTCCACCTGGCGCCGGCTGAGGTGACCCCGGCCGAGCGCGCGCTCACCTACGGCTGGGGGCGGCAGCCGTGGCACGACTGGGTCGACGCCGAGCAGCGGGCCACCCGCGAGGCCGTCGCCCTGTTCGACCAGACGTCGTTCGGCAAGCTGCGCGTGCACGGCCCGGACGCCCTGGCCCTGCTGCACCTCGTCTGCACGGCGGACGTCGACCGACCGGTGGGCTCGGCCGTCTACACCGGTGTCCTCAACGCGCGCGGCGGCTACGAGGCCGACGTCACGGCGACCCGCGTCGCCGACGACGAGTGGCTGCTCGTCACCAGCGCGGCCTCGCCGGTGCGCGACGCCGACTGGCTGCGGCGCCACGTGGCGCCCGGCTGGCGGGTCACGGTCGAGGACGTCACCACCGCCTACGCCGTGTTCGGGGTGATGGGTCCGCGCTCACGCGACCTGCTCGGCGGCCTCATCACGGCCGACCTCGGCCCCGAGGCGTTCCCCTTCGCGACGAGCCGCGTCGTCGACCTCGGGCCGGCGCGGGTGCGGGCCACCCGGATGACCTACGTCGGCGAGCTGGGCTGGGAGCTCACCGTGCCCACCGAGCTCGCGACGGGCGTCTGGGACCGCCTGGTCGCCGACGGCGCCGACCTGGGCCTGCGCCTGGCGGGCTACTCCGCGATCAACGCGCTGCGGCTCGACAAGGGCTACCGAGCGTTCGGTCCCGAGCTCGGCCCGGACCGCAGCCCGGTCGAGGCGGGACTGACCTTCACCTGCGACCTGTCCGGCGACCGTGCCTTCGTCGGCCGGGAGGTCGTCGAGCGGCACCGCGCGGACGGCCCGGCCCGGCGGCTCGCCAGCTTCGTCGTCGAGGACCCGCATGCCCTGCTCTGGGGCGGTGAGCTGCTGCTTCGCAACGGCGACCCCGTCGGCCAGGTGACCAGCGCGGCGCCCAGCGCCACCCTGGGGGCGACCGTGGGGCTCACCTGGGTGTGGCAGCGCGACGGTGGGCCGGTCCCCCGCGAGGTGCTGTCGGCGGGCGGCTACGAGGTCGACGTGGCGGGCACCCGGCATCCGGTGCGGGTGTCCGCGCGCTCGCCGCACGACCCGGAGAACTCGCACCTGCACCACTGACACCACCCCTACCGCGGGTCTAGGGTCGTCTCCATGGCAGCAGGGGCCGCTCGCCATGGTGCCCGAAAGGGCTCCCGTGGTGTGACCAGCTTCCTCCAGGCGTTCGGCGTCGCGGGTGGAGGGTTGCTCGCGGTCTCCGTCATGACGATGATCGCCGGCGGCCCGGCCGACCCGACGCCGGGGGAGGCGACCGGGTCGGTCTCGCAGCTGTCCCGGGGCGGCGTCGAGGGGCGCGTGACGGGGCGGTCCCCGACCGGCTATCCGGTGTTCACGGTGCAGGTGCGCTCGACGACGGCCCCGGCCGGCATCCCCACGCCGTGGTCACCGACGCTCCCGGCGAGCGGTCTCCCCTCGCCGACGCCGACGGTGGCGACGACGGTTCCGTCCACCCCGAGCGACGCCGCGACTCCCGACCCGACGCCGACTCCCGACCCGACGCCGACTCCCGACCCGACGCAGACACCCCCCGAACCGCCGCCCACCGAACCCGAGCCCACGCCCGCGCCCTCGCCGACGCCGACGCACCCGACCAAGCCGACCAGGCCGACCCCGCACCCGACGGCTCCGACGTCGTCCGGCCACGCGAGGGTCCCCCCGGCATCCACCCGATGACCGCGCGGTTCTGCTCGGGAATCCGTTAGGGCGGCGGCTCGTTGCACGGCATACTGGCAATGAGCCCGGACGAGGCCTGGGGCCGCGGCCGGACGACAACTGAACAGCGTGGGAGTGACCCCCTCAGGGGGGTGATCGGTTTCGACATTGGTCGGTTGGCCAGGGGAAGCGGGTCGAGGACGCACGGTTATCTCGTAAACGATCCGTGCAAACCAATAGGTGCCAATTCCAAGCGCACCGACTTCGCCCTCGCTGCCTGACAGCGAGCCTCGAAGTCCGTTGGCCTGAGTTCGATCCTGACTCAGTAACCAGCGTCATCTAGGGATCTTGCTGCGTCGTCATGTCGGGGGACGGCGCGGGACTCTCACTCGACTGGGCCCGTCAGCGGACGTGTGCGCGCGAGCGCTGGGGCCGAGAAAATCCATAGCGCACTGCACCCGGAGAAGCCCTGGTGTTCCGTCAGTGGACGCGGGTTCGATTCCCGCCACCTCCACCACTGCGGTTCGCTCCCACGCTGTTCAGTGCTCAAAACAACGCCTGATCTGCGTAAACGCGCAGATCAGGCGTTGTTGTTCGTGCGGACACAACGGGTCATGTCTAGACTTGACACAGCAGGGAAACTGTCACACAGCTGTCACAGGTGGTGGTTGAGCGGCGCAGCCCAGGCCCGACCCCTTCCTGAACGGGACGACTCGTGGAGGACGCATGGCGGCACCGGCGAAGTTGCCGAGGGGCGTCACCCGGTATCGAGGTCGTTACCGGGTCAGGGTCGACTACGAGGGACGTACGCATTCCCTTGGCATGTTCGACACTCTTACGGATGCACGCGCGGCGCTGGACATCACTCGCGGGCAGATTGCACGCGGCCGGTTTGTGCCGCCGGCCGAGCGCCGGTCGGCCCGCGCGGCCGAGGTCGCGATGGCCGAAGCCCAGTCGGTGACGCTGAAGGAGTGTTCCGAGAAGTGGCTCGTCGCACTGGAGGCCAACCCCGACCGTTCACC